>JAFAVZ010000666.1 GCA_019242175.1 Acidobacteriota bacterium | reverse complement strand
TACGAGCGCGCCGCTGCGCTTGGCGACGAGGATGCCAAGAAGGCGCTGGAGCGGGCCCGCTGTCCCTATGTCATCAAGGACAAGCGCGGCAATGCCGTAACCAATCTCTGCTTCTAGGAACGCTCGCGCGCGCGTGTCGTTGATGTGCGAAAGGCATTGGCGAGGCGACATCATGATCCGCAAGCTGCGTTCCGGCGAGTACCGGCTGTATTCCCGCAAGGTCAATCCGAAGACCGGCAAGCGCCGCAATCTCGGCACCTTCTCGACACGCGAGGCGGCGGAAAAGCACGAGCGCGCGGTGCAGTACTTCAAGCGCCACTGAGCGCGGCGCGGGGCGCGCGGACGAGAGGCTTCGCCCGCGCCAGCCCGCCTTGCCGTGGACCCCTCATTTCAGTACGATGCGCGCGCTTTCCGGCGCTCCTGCCGACAACTGCCTGGAGGACCTCCCTTGAATTCCGTTGTGTGCATCAGCCAGGTTCCGGACACGGAATCTCGCATCAAGATTGCGGCGGACGGCTCTCACATCGACGAGGCCGGCCTGAAGTTCATCGTCTCGCCGTACGACGAGTTCGCGCTCGAAGAAGCGATCCGTCTGAAAGAGGCGAAAGGCGGCGACGTCACCGTCGTCACGTTCGGACCGGAGCGCGCCGCGCAGGCGTTGCGCGAGTGTCTGGCCCGCGGCGCCACGAAGGCGCTCCACGTCAAAGGCGAGAGCAGCGACGCCGACTCGCTCGGCATCGCCAAAGTCCTCGCCGCGGCGATCAAGTCCCTCCCCCACGACGTCGTCCTCTTCGGCAAGCAGGGCGTCGGCACGGACAACTCCCTCGTCGGACCGATGGTCGCCGAGCTTCTCGGCTATCCGCAGGTCAACGTCGTGACGCACATGGAAGTCGGCGACGGCAAGCTCACCGCCCATCGCGAGATCGAAGGCGCGGAGGAAGTGATCGAGGCGTCGACGCCGGCGGTCATCACGGCCCAGAAGGGCTTGAACGAGCCGCGGTATGCGTCGCTGAAGGGGATCATGGCGGCGAAGAAGATCGCCATCGATACCAAGTCCGTGACCGACCTCGGACTCAATGAATCGGACATTCTGAACGCGCGGGTGCGCATCACGAAGATCGAGCTGCCGCCGGAGAAGACGGGCGGCCGCAAGGTGGACGGCGGAGACGCAGCCACCGCGGCGCAGGAGATCATCAAGTACATCCGCGAGGAGGCGAAGGCACTCTGATGGCTGGCGTACTCGTTTTCTGCGAAGTGAAAGAAGGGAAGCTGAAGAAGGTTTCCCGCGAAGCGCTCTCGATCGGCCGCAAGCTGGCCGAGCAGAGCGGCGGCGATCTCGTGGCGTTCTCGAATGACGCCTCCGTCGCCGAAGACGCCGGCAAGTACGGCGCGAAGAAGCTGTACGTGGCGAAGCTCGACGCGTACGGCACGGAGACGTTCACAGCCGCGCTCGCGCAGGCGGCGAAGGACTCCGGAGCCGCGGTCCTGCTCCTCGGCGGAACGTCGAACGGCCGCGATCTCGCGCCGCGCGTCGCTGCGCGCCTCGACGTCGGCGTCGCGTCAGACGTGGATCAGCTCAGCTACGGCGACGGCAAGCTCACCGCGCGTCGCCCGGTCTACTCGGGCAAGGCGTTCGCGACGGTCGAGATCACCGGCACGCCGGCCGTCGCCACGACGCGCCCGAATGCCTTCCCGGCCGAGGAAGCCGGCGGCGGTGCGGCGGAAGTCGTCGACGTGACGGCGAGCAGCGACTCGAAGTCGAAGGTCGTCGAGACGAAGACGCCGGAAGCGGGCGAGCTCACGATCTCCGAGGCGGACATCATCGTGTCCGGTGGCCGCGGTCTGAAGGAAGCGCAGAACTTCGCGCTGATCAAAGACCTCGCGCACGCGATCGGCGGAGCGGTCGGCGCGTCGCGCGCGACCGTCGACGCGGGCTGGATCGACCACCAGCATCAGGTCGGCCAGACCGGCCGCGTCGTCAGCCCCAATCTCTACATCGCCGCAGGCGTCTCCGGCGCGATCCAGCATCTCGCCGGCATGTCGTCCTCGAAGCACATCATCGCGATCAACAAGGATCCCGAGGCGCCGATCTTCCGCATCGCCGACCTCGGCATCGTGGGCGATCTGTTCCAGATCCTGCCGGCGCTCACGGAAGAAGTGAAGAAGGCGAAAGCGCACTAAAAACGTAGGGCCGGCTTTCTAGCCGGCCCGATGGTGAATCTCGGGGGCCGGCTGGAGAGCCGGCCCTACGTGTATGTGCGAGGTTACTGGTTCGTGCCGACGGGCGGCGTCGGGTTGTCGGGGGAGCCGAACGGCGTGCTGCCGGTGACGATCTCGTCGCCGATCGTGAAGCCCGAAGCCATCGCGCTGCCGATCTGGCCGCTGCCGACCGGGGAGCAGTTCACGATGACCATGATTGTGTGGCGGGCCCACGGCGTCTCGCACCCTTCCGTGACTTTCACGCGGTAGATCTGCGGGCTGCGGGAGAGAACGCGTTTGCCGTCGGCGACGACGAAGAAGTATTCGATCTCGTCGTCCGGCTGGAACTTCGGCATCGTGACGCTGGAGAGCGGTCCGCGATTCTCACCTTCGACCGAGCACCAGTCGGCGGCGCCGACATGGCGGAAGAACGCGCGCAGGTTGCCGTCGATCAGGACGTTCAGCGGAAGCACCGGCATCTCACCGCCGCGCCAGCAGGACTGCGGCGTGTAGATGATGTTCTGCGCCCGGGTTTGCGCACCCGCCGACACGGCGAGCGAGAAGATGGCCACGAGGATCAGGAGCTTTTTCATGGTTGACCTTCGATTTTACCCCGATAGAGGAGGATTTCGCGAGTTTTCGGGAGATAAGGAAGAGCTCGATTCAGCAGCGTTTTGGCCGTCGCCCGATCTCCGAGCTCGTACCGGTTCACCGCTTCGGCGAACATATGGGTTTCTTCGCCGCTGACGAACGGCGCGACGCGCGTGTAGAGCTGGGAGGATTCACGATACGCGGAGGTGTCGCTGAGGCCCTTCGCGACGGCGAGCATCTGCTCGCGCCGCAGGCTGGGCATGGCCGCGAGACCGATGTAGGTCTGGCGCGCGGCGAGGATGCGTCCTTCGTTGAGGAAGCTCTGCGCCGCGGCGAGCTGTGGGGCGATGTCGGCGCCGAGGATCGGGGCCTGCGACGGCTCGTGCTTCGCGGCCGCGGCGATCGCGCTGACCGGCGCCGGCTGGGGCTGCGGCTGCGCAACGTACTGCCGCTCCGTGACCGGCGGCGCTACCGGCGCCTTGGCGGCCGGTGCGGGCGCGCTGATCTTCGGGGTGGCGGGTTGGGGAGTGACGGGGGTCGGGGCCGGCGTTTTCTGCGCGACCTGGGGTTTCGTGACGGGCGCGGGCTGCGGCTTTACCGGCTGCGACTTCGCGGGCGTCGTCTGCGCGACTTTGGGCGAGGCGGGCCGGGTGGTGGCGGGGGTCGTCGCCATCGAAGCGGCCATCTGCATCAGCGGTCCGGCGCCGCTCAGCTTCTCGAACTCCGCGCGAACGTTCGCGGCGATCTTCAGCGAGCGGTACGTGGGTGTGATCGACTCGGCGCGCGCGGCTTTCTTCAACGCGATCTGCGCCTCGTCGTGTTTGCCGAGCTTCTCGTTCGCGATCGCGAGGTAGATCTGGGCGGTCTGATAACTCGGCACGTCGTCCACGAATCCGAAGGCGGCGACGCGCAGCGCCTGCACGGCGTGCGTGTAATCGCCTTTCTGCACCTGTTCGATGCCGCGGTCGAGCAGGCTCGTGTAGAAGCCGCTGCTCGTCGTGGTCGCCAGGAGAACGGCGCCGAGGAGATTACGAATTTGACCGGTCACGATGCCCAAACAACCTCTGCAGACGGTTCATTAATCCGCCGCTTTTCTGCGGCAGCAAAGGGTCGGGATCGTATTCGAGCGGCTTGCCGGAAACGATCGCCGCCGGATTGCGCCGGGCGAGCGCATCCGCCCGATTTTCCCCCGCCAACTCCGTTACCCGCTCGATGGCCACGCGCGCGAGCGGCGGCCGCCGTTTCGTATTGTGCGCATCGGTGGCGATCACATGCACCATCTCCCGCGCCAGCCACTGTTCCGCGGCCCGTTGCGCCTCGGGGCCGAAGGCGCCGACGAAGCTGCCGCATGTCACCTGAGTCTTCGCTCCGAGGTTGATGAGACCGGCGAGGAGCTCCGGCTTCGCCTGGAAGATCTGGTTGCGTTCGGGATGGGCGATGATCGGCGTCCAGCCCTCGAGCTGCAGCCGATACAACGGCTGCTCGACCATCGGCGGGATCGCATTCGACGCGAACTCGATCAGGACGTAGCGGCTGCCGGCGAGCGGCAGGACTTTGCCCGTCTGGACGACGTCCGCGATGTCGTGGGCGAAGAAGTACTCGGAGCCGAGGAGAAGGTTCGGACGGCCTTTCGTCCGGACGCGTAGCTCTTCGAGCGTTGCCTGCAGCTTCTGCGGCGACGTGTTCTGCCAGCGGCCCCGCAACACGTGCGGCGTCGCCACGATCGTCTGGATTCCTTCCTCGGCTGCCATGGCGCAAAGCTCCACCGCCTCCGGGAAGTCACGCGGGCCGTCGTCGACTCCCGGCAGGCAGTGATGGTGGACGTCGATCAACTCGTCTTGCGCGCTGCGCCCGAAGCGGGCTTCTGCTTCTCGCTGCGGTCTTCGTCGCTGTCGTAGTAGTCGTAGTAGCTCTTCTTGAACGTGTACCCGTACTGCTGCAGGTCGAGGTTGTTGAGGATCGCCCCGAGCAGCGGAATGTTCGACTGGCGCAGCCGTTCGGCGGCGCGCTGCACGAGCTCGCGCGGCGTCTGGCCGCCGTGCACGCAGAGCACCACGCCGTCCGCGCTCGCGGCGAGCACGATCGAGTCGGTCACCGCCATCACCGGCGGCGAGTCGAAGATCACGAACGCGAACTTCGCGCGCACTTCGTGGATGAGGTGCTTCATCCGGTCCGAGGCGAGGAGCTCGGAGGGATTGGGAGGCGTCGGGCCGGAGAGGACGACCGAGAGGTTCGGCACGCCGCTCTCCTGGATCACGTCTTCGAGCGGGATGTTCGCGGCGAGGTAGTTCACCAGGCCGAGGTTCATTTTGCCGCGGAAGACTTTGCCCAGGCGGGGGCGGCGGAGATCGGCGTCGATGAGGAGCACCGGCTTGCCCATCTGGGCGAGGACCGTCGCGAGGTTGACGGAGGTCGTGGTCTTGCCTTCCCGCGCGAACGTCGAAGTAATGACGATGACCTTCGGCGAGTTCGCCGACGCGAGCAGGAGCGACGTGCGGAACGCGCGGTAGGACTCGGCGATCGGCGACCGCGTGTCCATGTGCGGCAGGAGATCGATCCCGCGTCGATCGGCTTCCTTCTCGGCGTCCGGAACCGCGCGGAGCTTGCCCGAGCCGTAGCCGTATCCGTACGCCGACGCGCGGTTGACGGACGCGGCAGACGGGATGACGCCGAGCGAGGCGAGGCGCGTGACGCGCTCCAGCTCTTCCGGCGACTTGATCGAGCGGTCCATGTACTCGAGGAAGAAGATCGCGGCCAGGCCGAGGATCACTCCGAGCGGGAACGCGCTCTGGAGGTTCTTCTTCATCGTCACGTTGAAGCGTCCGCCCGGTAGCTGCGCGTGGTCGACCCAGTGGATGTTCGAGCGGCGCATGCTGCCGGTCACGCCGGTCTCGTTCAGGCGCTTCGTCAGCTGGTCGAGCATCGCCTGCTTGCTCTCCACGTCGGCGCGGAGATCGGCGTAAGTGAGGGCCTCGACGTTCAGCTTCAGGTTCTCGTGCTTGGAAGCCTCGAGCGCCGACCGCATCGACTGCTCCCGCGCCTCGGCGGCGAGGAGCGCGCTGTTGGCGTTGTCCCGCGCCTTCTCGTACGCGGCGAGCACGGCCTGGACGCGTGCCTGGTGGGTCTTGTCGATCTCGTTCTTCAGGCGCTGCACTTCCGGATGCTCGGGCTGGAAGACCGTGAGCTTCTGCTGACGCTGCCGCTCGAGGTTCGTCTCCTCATCCGTGAGGCGGACGACGAGCGGATCGCTGCCGGCGACGGACTCCGGATTGCTGCGCCGGATCTGTTCGTAGTCGGCGCGTTTCTGGTAGGTCTCGTTCTGCGCGGAGGTGAGGTCGCTGTTCAACTTCACCAGCTTCTGCATGGTGATGTTGTCCGCGCTGTTGATGGAGATGATGTCCTTGCTCTCGCCGTAGTTCTGGAGCTGGTTGCGGCTCGTGTCGAGCTCGATCTTCACCGCGGCGATCTGCTTGGTGAGGAAGTCGCTGGCCTGGTGGACGTTCTCCAGCTTCTGTTCCAGCGTCCGGCGGATGAACGAGTCGCCGTAGCCTTCCGCGACCTTTTTCGCCAGGCGCGGCGTCGGAGCGACGTAGGCGATCTCGACGAGCGACGTGCCGGCGACGGGGTTGACCTCGAGGCCGCCGAGGACGGCGCCGATCATGCCGTCGCGGATCGAGGCGATCTCCTGCTCGCTCTTGCCGTTGATGCCCGGCGGGAAGAAGTCGGGATCGCTGAGGAGCTTCTGGTCGTCGATCACCCGACCGGCGAGGCCGCGGCTGCGGAGGAGCACGTACTGCGTCTGCAGGAACTCCTGGTCGGAGCCCTGGATGCCGAAGATGTCTTCGATCGTGACCTGGTTCGGGTTCTCACGCTCGATCTGGATCGAGATGACCGAGCGGAACAGAGGCTTGGAGAAGTAGGAGGCGAGGAAGGTGCCGACCATCACTACCAGAACGATCGAGAGCGCCACCTTCCAGCGCTTGTAGATGACGTTCCAGTAGTGGGAGAGATGGACTTCCTGGTTGTTGAGCTCCATGCGCGTTCTTTCCTAGAACACGCTCTCCTTGAGGAAGATGGTGTCTCCGTCGAGAAGAGGGATGTCCTGCTTGTCGCCGTTGGCCACGGAACGGTAGTTCGTCTGGATGACGACCGTCTTCCCGTTCACCGTCCGGCTGATCTTAGCAGTCTTCGACGCGCGGTCGGTCGGGCCGCCGGCGCTGGCGATGGCCTGCATGAGGGTGGGCGCCTGCGAGCGGCGGAACGACACGTTGCCCGGACGCATCACTTCACCCCAAACGTAGATCGTGATCGGCTGGTCCATCTGGACGTTGACCACGTCGTTCGGAGCGAGAGGGATGTTGAGGTCCGGATTGCCGTTGACCATCAGGTCTTCGATGTCGATCGAGAGCTGCTCGGTGAGGCCGTTCGCGCCCGTGCGCAGAACGTAAAGCGTCTTGCCGTAGCCGTTGGCGAGTCCGCCGGCGGCGGTGATCGCCTGGACGAGGCTGATGTTGCCGCTGACGCCGATGCTGCCCGGCTTGGTGACCGCGCCGACCACGGAGATCGGTTTGCTGCCGTACTCGACGACCTGCACGGAGACGTCGGCCTTCTTGATGTACTGCGCCTCGAGAAGCGTCTTGAGCTTGAGCTCGGCCTGGCTGGTGCTGAGACCGCCGACCTCGACCTTGCCCAGGAGGTTCAGCGTGATGCGGCCGTCGTCCGAGACGGTGACGTGGGCGTTGACGGAAGGATCCTGAGCGACCTTGATCTCCAGCACGTCGCGGGAGCCGATGCGCGCATCGATGGCGGCCGCTGAGATCGGCGACTGAAAGCTGAGGTCCTGGGCTGCCACCGGCAGGGTGAGCGCCACGGCGGCGATGAAGGCGATGAGGATGCGGTTTCCGTTCATTTTGCTCGTCTTCCCATCAACAGCGAAGGCCGTTGCCTCCATCCCTAGGATGGCAACGGCAGGTCAAATCCCCTCCTCAACTACTGGACCGAGGAGAATTCAACCGCCCCACCCGTGACCCATTCATGTCGCTCCACGCAAAAAATGCGCAAAACGGCGTTGTTTGTTATTTGAAGGACCGAAATTACGGGATGAACGACAACCGGAGTACGACTCGTATTCCATTCTCCTCGTCGGCGAACTCGGGCAGATTCGAGGTGCGGTTGTAGTAGCCGACGTCGAAGCCGCCGCGGAAGCGCCGGAAGGTATAGAGGAATCCAACCCAGGGGTAGGTGTACTGGTCGCGGCGCAGCGTGCTCGACACGACCGGCACCTGGTAGCTGTCCCGCCCGACCTGGAACCCGGCGCGCAGCGAGAGGCGGCGCGTGGTGGCCCACTCCAGCGACGTGCCGGCGCGGTCGAGGACGAAGAAGTTGTTGTTGGCGAAGATCGAGAAGTCGACGTCGCGCGCCGCATCGAAGTTCGCGTTCCAGTGCGCCGCCACCCGGCGGTTGTACTGCGTGTTCCCGGTGAAGCCCTGAAAGTTCTTCGAGCCCGGTGCGTCGAACCGCAGCTTCGTGTCGCCCGCCTCCAGGCGCCAGTAGTTGCGCCCGTCGTCGTACAGGAATCCCGCGCCGGCGTAGACCCGATCGCTGTCCTTGTACGTAGCATTCTTGAACTTGTAGTTGCTCGCCTCGGCCGCCACGAAGAGGCCGGTGAGGGGGAAGGTCTTGTGGAGGAACGAACCGCGGAAGTTGTTCTCCCGGCGATCGAGCAGATCCACCGGCCGGTCGATCGGCTGGAAGCGGTTCATCGGATAGTCGATCCGGCGCGTGACCGCGCTGAAGGTACCCGAGGTGCGGGAGGAGTACTTCCACTCACCGACGACGCCCGCCTCCCGGTACTTCTGCGTGACGATGCGGTTGATCTCGCCCGTGTTCGCGTAGAGGTCGTTCGTGTAGGTGCCGTAGGCATCCATGAACAGGTGGTTGAACAGGAACTGCGCGTCGGCGCGGGTGCGGTAGCCGAACTGGTTCCGGCGTCGCTTGCTCTCGTCCCGGATGATCGTGTTCGGATCGTCGTTGGTGCGGAGGCCGAAGGCCCAGGTCGGGGAGGCGTCGATGGAGAAGACGACCTTCTTCGTCGCCACGATGTAGAGCCGCTGGGGGGCGCTGACGCTGAAGGAGATGCCCTGGCTCTGGGAGTTCGTCGGAACGTAGAAACGCTGTTCGACGCCGATGTCCGAGAAGTGGAGCTCGGAGAGGAGGTACAGGTTGTTGTGGCGGAAAGTGGCGCGGCGCAGATCGTCGGAAATCCGCTTCGCGGCGTCGAGCTGCGGATCGCGATCGCGCAGCCCTTCCTGTGCGGCAAGAGACGCCGATACGAGCGCGGAGAAGAAAATCCCCACGGCAATTCTGTTCAGACGATTACCGCCCACACGACCCTCCCTCTCTCTCGGACGCGCTAAGTTGCGGACCGCGCGAAGCTTACCACAGGGTTGGAGCAACGTCTGACCACCCTTATGGATTGGTTGCTGGTTACTGGTTTCTGGTTGCTCGTAGATGACAGATCCAGGCCTTCTGTTTCGCGCCGAAGCCGCCTTGTACCAGGAACCAGCAACCAGTAACGCCTCGGCAGTGCCGGATTTCCGCCTGCCAGTACAATGTCCCCGAATGCCCATCGCCGAACGAGCGTGCCTCGCGCTGCTCCTCGTGTATCTGTTCTGGCTTCCGTTGCCGTTCGGGTCGGTGATCGACGAGTCGCGGCTGCCGCTCGTCCTCACGCCTCTCCTTCTCTGCTTCGCCGCCTCGCTGCTCGCCGCGCGCGATCCGGCGACGAACCACTCGATGGCTTACCGCACGTGGGCGATCGGCGGCGCGATCCTCGTCGCCATCGCGGCACTCCAGCTGATTCCTCTTTCCCCCTCCCTCCTCGGCGCCATCTCCCCCGAATCGCTCACCATCTGGACCCTCGGCGGCAAAGTCGCGTCGCTCACCGGCGTCCCGACGCGTCACGCTTTTCCGGTGTCGATCGACCCGGGCCGCACGCGGGAGGAGATGTTCCGTCTCCTCGCCCTCCTGGCGACGTTCCAGGCCGCGGCTTTCCTCGTGCGCGACCACATTGCGCGCGTCTCGCTGGCCTGCGGCCTCTGCGCGGCGGCGGTGTTCGAGACGCTGTACGGCGTCCGCGAGGCGGCGCTGCGGCGGTACGCGATCTGGGGCTGGGTGAACCGCCTGATCTACGACCGCGTGACCGGCACGTTCGTGAATCCGAATCACTTCGGGCACTACGTGGCGATCATCCTGCCGCTGGCGATCTTCCTCGCAGCGCTGGCGTGGCATCAGAGCGGTCCGGAGTCCGCGCCATTTCGCCGCCGCCTGATCATGCTCCTCGAGCATCGTTTCTTCGTCTTCGCCGCCGGCGTCTTCGCCGCGATCGGCTGTCTCGCCGCAATCCTCGTCTCGCAGTCGCGCGGCGCGCTGCTGGCGTCGATCGTCGGGTTTCTCGTGGTCGGCTTCCGCATCCTCGCGGCGAAGAACTCGCGTGGCGGCACGCTGATGAAAGCGTCAGCCGGCGCCATCAGCGCAATCCTACTTCTCGGCGCGATCATCGTCTGGCTCGGAAGCGAACGGACGGTCCTGCGTCGCCTCGCGCCGACGGAAGCCGAGACGGCGACGTTCGTCGGCCGCAAGATCGGCATCACCGCCGCGTTCCGCATCTGGGAAGACTTCCCGGTCCTCGGCAGCGGCGCCGGCACGTTCGACCGCGTGGTGTCGATGCATCAGACCGAGGATTTGACGAAGTTCTATCACCGGGCGCATGACGATTATGCGGAGATCGCCGCGACGATGGGCACCGCCGGTTTCGTCGTGGCCATGGTCGCGCTCATCGGCGGCTACGTCGGGTTGATGCGCGGCACGTTCGGGAAACGGGGCGCTGCGTTGCCTTGGCGGCGGCGCGCGTTTCAGATCGCGGCGCTGACGAGCCTCACGATCGCGATGGTCCACGCGCTGTTCGATTTCAACTTCTTCATCCCGGCGAATGCCGCGACGCTCGCGGCGATCGTCGGAGCGGCGGTGGCGCCGCGGAAGCTCAGCCGAACCTCACGAGCCTCCGCAGACGATTCCTTGTCCAGGCGTTGATGAGGCGCACTTCGATGCGATGCGTTCCGGGGCCGATCGGCAGCTCGAAGACGCGTTCGTTGTCGACGGTGCCTTCCGCGACGCGCAGGTCGTCCACGAGGATCTCGACGTAGGGCGGCACTTCGTCGCGCTGCAGCGTTTGCATGCGCAACGCGAGCGTCTGCGGACCGTCGATCGAGCGGGTCGCGTCGTCGCAAAGATCCTCGCCGCACAAGCCGTCCCACGGCGATGCGTTCACGAGCCGCGCGGCGCGCGCTTCCTGCACCACCGCCAGCTCCGGGTTGCCGGTCTTCCGTTCGTACGCGGCGCGTTCGAGGTGATACAGGCGCCACTGCGGCCCGGACGTCTGCGGGTACTGCATCTCGATTTCGGTCGCGCGGTCGGGCGCGCGCGTGGCGAGCGCGAGACGCGCGCGGATGGCGTCCGTCGAGGAGCCGGGCATGTGCACGAGAACGTCGATTCCGGAGAGCGAGCCAACGTTCCGCCGCAGTGCGTAGTCGACGACTTCGTCGATGGTGCCGGGGCGGTGCGGGTCGACGTCGAGCGGCCGTTGCGTCAGCAACTCCAACACGCGCGAGACGAGCGGCTCGTCGGCGCGGTCCAGACCGGGCGGGATCGCTCCCACGAGATCGATCGCCGTGAGCGACGCGCGATTCTCTTCCAGCTCCGTGATGCGTTTGCGTTGCAGCTCGCTGCGCAACGCACGGTAGTCTTCGAAACGACCGTTCGCGGCGGAGAGATCCTGCAACTCGGTGAGCGACTGGATCGTGCCGGGATTCGAGCGGCGCAGCAGCGTCATGTTGCCCATCAACGCAAACAGCTCGCGGTAGCTCCGGTGGAAGAAGTCGGGGTCGCGGAGCAGCGGCTCGAGGTCGCGCATCACGAGCGCTCGATCGGACTCGGACAGCTCGTACCAGTGGAAGAGTCCGGAGCGGACGAACGCCGCATGCGGGTTCGAGCGCAGCGGCGCGAGGTGATCGCCGAGATTCCGCGCGGCGCGCCAGACGCCGAAGCGGCGATCGTCGGGCAGATTGGAATCGAGCGCGAGATCGGCGGCGCGGCTCGCGGCCATGAAGTCCGCCGGATGCGCCGCAAGCTGCGCGGCGAGCGGGCGCAGGTCTTCGGGAACGATCTCCGGCTCGCGATGCGTGCCGAGGAAGACGGCGGCGCCGACGAGTGCCGCTCCAGCAATCGCGTAGTACTTGATCAAGCGCTCGCCTCGGAGAGGATGCGCTCCCAGTTCGCCATCGCGACGTCCGGCGCGAACCGTTTTTCGTACAGCTCGCGTCCGCGGCGTCCCATCGCGACGGCTTCTTCACGATCGTTGGCCAGAGTGCGGATGCCGTCGACGAGCGCATCGACGGCACCCGGCGCGACGGCGACGCCGATGCGGTACTCGCGCACCATTTCGGCGAGCTCGCCCGCCCCGATGCAGAGCACCGGCCGGGCGACGGCGAGGATTCCGTAGAACTTGCTCGGCACGATCAATCCGTCGAGTGACGGTTGCAGAGTAACGAAATGCGCGTCGGATGCCGAGAGACTTTTCGACAGTTCTTCCCGAGGGGCGTAGGGACGGAAGGCGACATTCGGAAGGTCGCGCGTCGCCTCGCGCACCGCGGCGAGTTGCGCGCCGCCGCCGGTGAACACGAAGTCGACCTCGGGCAACGCGCGGATGGCGCCGACGATCGTGTCGAATTCGTGCGCGCGCCCGAGGTTGCCGGAGTAGGCGACGGTGAAGCGCTCGCCGGCGCGCGGATGCGGCGCGAGCGCGGCATCGGCCCAGTTGTGCTGCACGATGGTGCGCGGCGCGGCGAGCCGCTTTGCCATGCCGTCGCTCAGGACGACGTTCGTTTTCGCACGGCGCAACGACCAGTCGCGGACGCCGCGCAATACGCCCGGCGCGCGGACGCCGAGGGCGGTGGCGACTTCCGGGAAGACGTCCTGACTCCAGTTCACGACGCGGTACGATGTGAGCGCCGCGACGGCAGAAAGCAGGGGCGGATCGGTCATCGCGACGAGGATCGCGTCGCGTTCGCGGCGCATCGCGCGGAACGCCGACCAGTAGAACGTGAGGTAATCGATCGCCCGGCCGGGAAGCCATCCGCGACCGAATTTCGAAGACCAGACGCGCGTGATGTCGACGCCTTCCGTTCGTTCGTGCGCCGGCAACTCGGCGGTGGCGTCGTCGTAACGCTGCCGGCTGGCGATCGCGCCGATGTCCCATCCGCGCTTCGCGAGATGGAACGCGAGGTCGGTGACCATCTGGCTCGTCGCCGAGTGATCGGGATGGAAGTAGCGGTTGACGAAGACGACGCGCCTCATCGCTTGCGGAAGAGCTCCACGGAAAGCATGCATTCGGCCAGCACGCGCTCCAGGACGTAGCGCATGCCGGCAAAGCCGTCGAGGAACAGCCGCTTCACGAACAGCGTGTGCACGAGCACCGCGAACGGCGCGACGACGCGCAGCTTGCGCAGCCTCGCCGCGAAGTTGAGCGTCTTCGGATCGGCCTCCCGCAGCTTCGCCGCTTCCTGCCGCATGTAGCGCTTCTGCCGATCGAGGAACCGCCCGAGCGACTTGCGGTCGTCATGGACGATCGGCGCGTCGAGCCGTTCCGTGCGTCCCGGAACGCGGACGCGATGCGCATGCCCGTCCTGCACGACGCCGCCATGTTTGCGGCGGAAGAGGACGATGCGCGGCGGATAGAGCGTTGCGCGCAGCCGCTTGCCGTTGACGGCGTAGAGGAACGGGATCTCGTACGCATCGACGTCCTCCGGCGGACGCAGCGCCGCGAGCTGGCGCGTCAATTCGTCAGTGACGTAGTAGTCGGCGTCGAGGAGCATGACCCACTCGGTATCCGCCTGCGCGATGCCGAAGTTCGACTGCGCGGCCAGCGTGTCGTAGGGGCGCTGCACGACGCGCGCGTTGGGAAAGGATTGCGCGATCTCGACGGTGCCGTCGGTGCTGAGACTGTCGACGACGACTACTTCCGCCGCCCACTCCAACTGGCCGAGGGTGCGGCCGATGTTGACGTCCTCGTCGCGCGTGAGGATCAGCGGCGTGATTTGCTCGAGCATGGCGTCAGCGCAGTGTCATCCTGAGGCGCTTATACGCCGAAGGATCTCCTGATGCGGGCGAGCAGCGCTCGTGCCGGGAGATCCTTCGCCGTCTTCGCGGCTCAGGATGACACGGGCATGGTTCCTTTCGAGCATCTCGCGTAGACCTCCTCCATCTGCTCCGCGACGCGGGGCCACGTCAACTCCCGTTCCACGAGCGCGCCGCCGTTCCGCCCCAGCTCCGCGCGTAGCCCTGCGTCGGCGAGCAGCGTCGTGAGCGCGGAGCGGAAGTCGTCCGCCATCAGGCCGGCATTCGCGAACGCGACGTGCTCCGCGAGGCCGACTTCGGGTGAGAGAACGACCGGCGTCTCCATCATCATCGCCTCGACGACCGCATTGCCGAAATTCTCGGAGAGCGACGGCAGCGCGAACACCGAGGCCCGCGTCAGCAGCTCCCACTTCGCCGCGCCGTAAACCGGGCCGTGAAAGACGACGTCCTTTCCGGCGGCGAGCGCGCGCAGGCGCGGCGTCAGGTTCTCCTCGTCATTGCCGGCGATCTCCAGCCGTGCGCCGTCGGGCAACGCCTCGATCAGGCGGTCGAGCCCCTTCTTCCAGTTGATGCGGCCGAGGAAGACGACGGTGTTCGCGTCGCGGGCGACTTTCGGCTTCTCGACGAGATCGATCCCGTTCGGAACAATCGCCGGATGGGGAAGGGGCATGCGGATTTGTTGCGCATCCGTCAGCTCGCGATGCGACGTGAAATGCACCGCCGCCGCGTGCTTGAAGTTGCGCCGTTCGATGAGCTGCAACCAGGCGGTCTTCACGAACCGGCTCTTCCGCCGGATCAACTCCCGAACGAGCATCCCTCGGGGCGCAATCAAATACGGCACGCCCGCCTTCTTCGCCGCGCCCGCGGCCGCCATCGTCGGCCAGAGGAAGACGGAGTGGAGGTGGGCAACCTCGAACGAGCCGATGTCCGCCAACGCCTTCTTCATCTCCGGCGATACGTATAGTCGCGGAAAAAAAGATGCGAAATAATGCACGTTAACGCCATCGAGAACGACGGGCCGATCGAGCGGGACGTCGCTCACGCCTGGCCCATCCACATTCGTCGTGAAGACGTGCACCTCGTGGCCGCGCGCCGCGAGCGCCTTGCAGAGGCCATGAACGGCGACGATCGGACCGCCGTAACGCGTCGCCGGAAAGTAGGTCGGGACGACGTGGAGGATGCGCACGGACGCTTTCTACACCGTCGCCGGGCTGCCCAGCCCAATCGCTTGCGGCTCCTCGGCGGGCTTCTGCTTCTGCGCGGCGAGGAACTTCTCGTTCAGCGTCGCCGTGCCGAGGAAGCAGCCGACGAAGAAGGCCGTGAGCAGGATGAGCACCGCGTCGGAGTAGGCCTGCGCCGAAACCATGAAGTTCGCGATGTTCGAGAAGAAGATGGCCAGCAGGATGGCTCTCATCAGTTGCGACGACCCAGGTTCGTCGGGATACCGGGCCATGTAGAACAGCGTTCGGATCAGCACCCAGGCGAGGAACGCGACGGCCATCATCCCCGGCATTCCAAGCTCGACGGCGAGCTTGCCGAGGCCGCCTTCCTGCCAGCCGACGTTCAGCGCTTTGCCGGTGAGGTGATGCACGCCTTGCGTGGCGCTGCCGAGACCCGCGCCCATCAGACCGTATTGATCGAAGGTGTCCATCAGACCGCCCTCGAGGCGGACCCAAACCTCTTCGCGCGACGTGACCTGCCCCTTCGCGTAAACGCTCGAGTGCTGATTGCTCGCGACGCGGTAGACGAGGCCAGCCATCAACATCCCGGCGATGCCGATCGAGGCGAGTTGCGTCGTCGTCAAGCGGCGGAAGTAGCGCCACAGGAGGACGAGCGCGAACACGGCGAGCTGGTACACGGCCTTGCGCCGGCCGGAGATCAGGCAGTTGAAGAAGCCCCAGAGTGCGACGAGCATCCACGGCCAGCTCTGGATCTGCATCCGCCCGCGGATGGACATCCCGATGCCGATCGAGCCGAGCGTCGCGGCGTGCCAGCCCATGATGTCCGGCGCGCGGTAGAAGCCCGACAGCATCGGGATCTGCACGCCGGGCAGATGGCGGATGTAGAGGCCGGGCTGCGCCACGAGGCCGAGCACCGGCCAGGTGTAGCCGAGGTATTCGCAGACGCAGCCGATCATCGCGACGGACGTGACGACCGAGTAGAACTTGAAGAATTTGACGAGCGCTTCTTCGTCGCTCATCCAGGCGTAGCCGATGACGACCGCCGGCAGCGGCGCGAGGTAGATGAAGAGGCTGAGCGCGGGGACCTGCCAGAACGCGAGGCCGAACGTCACGAGGCCGGTCACGGCCGCGAGGCAGAGGCAGATGAAGACGAGCAGCATCGCCTGGGAGACGGCGCCGAAGCGGCGGGCGAGGTCGCGCAGGTGGCCCTGGAGCATGGCCTGGCTGCCGAAGATGATGGCGAAGTAGACGACGAGGATGCTGAAGGTGAGGGCGGGCGGGGTGTTCGGCGTGATCTTGCGGACCGGATCCTGAATGACGCCGATGACGACGGCCAGGAGCCAGCCGCGGCGCCAGTCGACCAGCGCCGCGAGGGCGGTGAGGCCGAGGATCCCCAGGAAGACGATCAGCATCGCTGCTGGAGGAAGGGCGCCTCGGCGCTAAACATTCCTCAGCCTCCGGGCGAGCATCATCCCCCGAATTTCGCCGACGAGCTTGGCCGGGATCGTCCAGGGATGCATCGCGTGGTACTTCGTGAGCACGTTCTTGCGCAGCCGGGAGAGGGCGTAGAGCGGAAAAGACGGCGCGTGACGGAGGGCGAAGTAGTAGTCGCCGACCGAGTGCGCCGGATGGGCCGAGGTACGGTGATCGCCGTATGCGCGCGTGCCGCCGGTCGGCAGACGGAGATGGTTCACCGAGGCGCGCGGCTCGAAACGGATCTTGTGACCGCTGGCTGTGAGGCGCAGAGCGAAGTCGGATTCGAAACGGTAGGCGACGAAGACGAAGTGCTCGTCGAAGCCGCCGATGGCCAGCGCTCGCTCGCGGCGCACGGAGAGGTTCATGGCGATCACGTTGCGCGTGTCGAACGGCGTGTCGTGGTTGAAACGCATCGCCAGATCCGGGATGCCGAGCTCCGCCTTGGCCGGCTTCGCGAAGTGCTTCGGCTTCTCGCCCGGCTGCAGACACTGGCCCACGACCGCCGCAATGCTTTCGTCTTCGTAAACCCGCGCGTGCTCGGCGACGATGGACGGCACTGGCGCCACGTCGTCATCGAGAAAGAGCACGATCTCGGTTTTCGCCAACCGCAGGCCGACATTCATCGCCTTTGGGATCGACGGCGGCGAAGTGCGCACCCAATGGATGCGGCCCTCGTCGTTCCACCTGCGCAACTGGTCGCTCGGATCGACGGTCTGGTCGACGACGATGATCTCGCTCGCCGGCGGCTCGAGCGCGAGCAACTTGCGCAACGTCTCGACGACGATCGCCGCGCGGTTGTAAGTCGGGACGACGATGGTGACGTCTTTCATCGCCGGCGCTCCAGCATCGCCCGCACGCCGCGAACCTCGCTCTCGAAGGACCAATCGGCGATCAGCTCCTTCGACCGCGTCGCCATCCGCGCGCGCAACGCGTCGTCTTTCACGATGCGATCGAGCTGGTCGGCGAGCGTCGCGGAATCACCGGCCGGAAACACGAAACCGTTCTCGCCTTCCTGCACGAGATCGCCGACGGCGCCGACGCGATCGCTGGCGATGACCGGCAACCCGACGGCCATCGCCTCGTTCACGACGAGCCCACGCGGCTCGAACCGCGACGGCAGCACGAGCACGTCGCACATTGCGTACGCGTGGGGCAAATCGGTCTGATTGACGAAGCCGAGAAAGCGGGCGGTCGGCGCGGCCCGTTCGATCTCGGCGCGCATCGGGCCGTCGCCAATGAACACGAGTCGCGCGCGTTCGCGATGGCGCATCCGCGTGAACGCGTCGACGAGCGTGCGCGGGTCCTTGCGCTCCACGAGCTTGCCGGAGAATCCGACCGCCACCTCCTCCGGCGCGATGCCGTGCCGTTCGCGCAGCTCCGTGCGTTCGATCGGCGTCAGCTGCGCGGCAGCCGCGAAGCGCTCGTTGTCGATGGCGAACGGCATCGGAAAGAAGCGGTTTCGATCGGCGCCGTAATGCGCGTAGTAATCGGCGTTCAACTTCCCGGACGTCATGAAGCCGCTGGCCATCCGAAAGATCGTGCGCAGCATCTGCGCGCGCAGCTTCTGAGCAACGCCGCGTTCCGGCGGCGGGAAACTGCTGTCGCCGAAAAGAAAGAATGGCGTCCGCGAAAGCTTGCAGGCGAGAAAGCCGAGCCAGGCGGTGATCGAGCCCCAGCCGATCATGAAGATCACCGCATCGAACTTGCCGCGGAAGATCGCCGGCACGATGCCGGGATCGATCATGCGGAAAAACGGCCGCCTCGCGTCGAGATGCGAGAAGTTGCGCAGGAACCGATAGCGATAACCGCTCAACAGCTGCTCGACGTCCCACGTCACGGTCACGCCCATGTCCTCGTCGCGGAAAGCATCCGCGCCGCGCCGGTCGCAATACAAAACAGTCAGATCGATGTCCCCCTCGGCGGCGATGCGGCGAAACAGCGGATCCTGATACTGGATCACGTGCGACGCCACGATCGCCAATCGATAGGTCATCGCTGCGCGAGCCTTTCGTAGAAGGCAATCGTGTCGCGCGCGACGCGATCCCACGTCTGCACGCTCGCCGTCGCCGCGGCGGCCGTCCCCATTTCCGCGGTTGCCCACGGAACGCGCTTCACGAGCGCGTCCGCGTCGCCGGGCGGGACGAGGAAGCCGTTGCTGCCGTCGCGGATCAGATCGCGCATGCCGCCGACGTCCGTGGCGATGACGACGAGCCCGCGGCTCATCGCCTCCAGAAACGTCTTCCCGAACCCTTCGAAGTAAGACGGGAAGAGGAAGATGCCGTGCCGGTCGTAAACGCGCACGAGCTCCTTCGTCGGCATCCAGTCGAGCAATTCGACTTCGGCGCCGCCGAGGAGCGCGCGGACCTGATCGTGATGCTCGCGCGAACAGACCCACGTGCGTTCGTAGCCATCGAGCGCGCGCATCGCCTCCGCAACGATCTCCGGCGCCTTCATCGGCGTGAACTGCCCGACGTACAACACGCGTCGCAGGCGCTGCGCATCGAGCGGCGGCGCGGGCGTCGCGAAGTAGTCGTTCGACAAGCCCTGCGGAATCACGGCGACGCGCTCCCGCGGGACACGCAGCCGTTGCTCGAGAAAGTCGGCATCGAGCGACGCGCTGACGATGTGGCCATCCGCCCAACGCGCGATCTGCACCGAGTTGCGCGCGATGAGCGGCGCGAGCGCGGCGCTCGCCATCTGGCGAATGAGGGGGCGATCCTTTTCCCATCCCCAGCGCCGCCGCATTTCCTCGACGTGCAGCTCGAACCCGTGCGAGCGATGCACGAACACGCCGCGCTGCTTCGTCGTCCGCCACAGCTTCGCCGCGCGCCACGCATGCGGCTGATTCGCGTGCACGGCGTCGTAGTCGCGGTTCAACCGTGCCGCCACTTCCTCCTGCATCGCCCGCGGCAATTCGATAGCGTAGTGCAGATTCCAATGCTTGATGCGATGCGGCAGATCCTCGCGCCAGACCTCATCCACCTCCACCCCCAGCCGTTTCATCGCCTCCACCGTCTGCACCTCGGTGCCGGCGGCGCCGGAGTAAGGATCGCGCGGCAGATCGGCGAGAAAGAGGATGCGCATCATGCCAAGCCTTCACCAGACCTTGGGTTCTCGCGGGGCTCTTCGAAAGCGACGGCATCCGGCGATGTCATCCTGACCCGCGAAGACGGGGAAGGATCTCCACCGATCTTGCGCGAAGCGTCCGGCGGCAGGAAGAAGAGGTTCTCGAATGCGCCCGGCTTCGCGAGCGCGACCAGCTGACCTCCCTCGAGGCGAAAAGCGCGATAGCCAAGACCGTGGAGGAAGGTCCACGAGGGCTCGATGTCGAATTGGTTGATGGTCATCCGTTCGCGGTTGAACTCCGCGAGGATGATCGGCAGGTCGCGTGCGATCGTTGCCTTGCCGCCCTCGATCACCTTCGGCTCGTAGCCCTCGACGTCGATCTTCATCGCGCCGATGCGTGGCCAGTCGCGCGCCAATTCGTCGAGCGGCACCACCTCACAGCGAATCGTTCCCTCGGACGAAATGATCCCGTTGCTGTCGTTTCCGTCGACGCTGATCAGCACGTCGATGCGCTCCGCGCCGAGCGCGACGGGATACACGTCGACGATGTCCTGAAGAGCGTTGAGCGCGATGTTGCGCGCCTGTCGTTCGCGATTGCGAGGCAATGGCTCGATGGCGCGAATGCGCGCCCCGGCGCGGCGCACGAGATCGCCCAGGCCGACGACGTACAGTCCGAGGCTCGAGCCGACGTCGAGAAAGTCGCCGCCGCGTTCGCGATAGAGATCGCGGAACGTCGCGATGAGATCCCGCTCCCATTCGCGGTAATAGAACGCGAACTTCTGTCCCCACGGCCGGAGGTCGAGCTCGAACGGAAAGCCGTTCACGAGGCCGACGGCGTCGTGATCGTTCTCGCGCGTCAGGAACTTGTCGAGGAACAGCGTGAGCCGTCCGCGGCCGCGAAAGTCCGGCAGGCGGGATAGAACGGCCGGCAGATGATTCCGGATGCTCTTTCTCACGCGAGTAGCGCCTGCAGGTAGCGGATCCACGCCTTGGCCATGAACGGCGACTGCGCGATCGCGCGGCGGAGATAGAGTCGCGCGCGGCGATCGCGATTGCGGCGTAACGCTTCGCCGATGAAGTACAGCCCGGCCGCACCGGCCCCTTTCGACTTCTTCGTCGAACGCTTGATTGTCGCCGCCTCGGCGAGCTCGGCGGCGTCGCTGCCGCGCTGGTGCCTCGCCAGCAACGCCGCGTGAGTGAGGCGGGCGCACTCCATCTGCGCCTCGCGGGACGAGGAGCTGATCGTCGACGGCTCGATCATCACGGTGAACAGCGCCTGCTCGATCATCCGGAACTTCCCCACCTCGGCCAGACGGTACCAGAGGTCCCAGTCCTGCCCGAAGTAGAACTGCGCGCGATAGCCGCCGACACGTTCGTAGGCGTCGCGCCGAAACATGACCGCTCCATGCGCCGTCGGCCCGTCGATCACGCCATGCTCGGCTTCGAGGTCGAGGATGTCGATCGCTTCCTTCGCCATGCCGCTGCCGCGCGAGGTGAAGAGCGGCTCGAGCTCCGGCCCGACGTATTCAGTCCAGCAGGAGACGAACGCCAGCGATGGATCATCATCGAGCGCTTCTTGCTGGATCGCGAGCCGCCGCGGATGCGAAAAGTCGCCCGTATCGTGGCGCGCGATGTACTTGCCCGTCGCCGCGGCGCATCCGGCGATGAGCGCCCGCGTCAATCCGGCATTCGCCTGGGTGATGGTGCGGACTTGCAGAAACGATCGCAGGATGGCAGGCGTGTCGTCGGTCGAGCCGTCGTCGACGACGACGATCTCGAAGTCGACGTCTTCCTGCGCCAGGATGCTTTCCAGCGTCGCGCGCAACGTCGCGGCGCCGTTGTACACGCCCATCACCACCGAAACGTCCGTCATCGCAAACGCTCCAACGCCTTCGCCATCCGCCCCGCCGTCTTCGCGCCGAACAGCGACGCGAATGCGCCGTACGCGCGCATGTCCCAGCGCGGTGCGATGCTCTGCGCGAGCGCGAGCAGCCGCTTCGACTCCGCGTTCAGCCCCGCCTCTCCGCACTGCCGCGCGAGGTGGAACAGCTCGCGCCCGAACGTACGCATCTCCGGCGCGTCCTGCGCCACGCCGCCGCGCAGCGCGTGGCCGAGGATCAGCTCGTGCGCTCTCGCGCGATTGCGCAGCGTTTCGGGCGAGGTCGCTCCGCTCAGCCGGCCCTCCTCATGTTCATGCACCTCGGCCACGAAGTCGTCGACGAATGCCAAACGCACGCCGTGGGAGGCGATGCGGGCGTCGTACTCCCAGTCTTCCTCGATGCGGAGCGACGTCCATGGGCCGGCTGCG
>JAFAVZ010000530.1 GCA_019242175.1 Acidobacteriota bacterium | reverse complement strand
TGACGCAGGCGAACGCCAGCGTCCCGAAGAACACCGTCATGAAGATGTTGAACATCCCCTTCTGCGCGTACTGCGTGCAGATCTCGACGACCTTCTTCGAATCCTCGACCGACGCCTTCTCGACCCCCTCGAGGCGGATGTTCGCCTTGATGAACTCCACCGCGCGGTAGGCGCCGGTCGACACGGCCTGCGTCGAAGCGCCCGAGAACCAGTAGATCACCGAGCCGCCGGCGATGAGCCCGAAGAGGAACGGCGGGTGGAGGAGCGAGAGCTTCTCCACGTTCGCCGTCAGACCCTGCGTGAGCACCACGATGATGGAGAAGATCATCGTCGTCGCGCCGACGACCGCGGTGCCGATGAGCACCGGCTTCGCCGTCGCCTTGAACGTGTTGCCCGCGCCGTCGTTCTCCTCGAGGTACTCCTTGCCCTTCTCGAATGAAGGACGGAAGCCGAAGTCGCGGTTGACCTCTTCTTCGATTCCCGGGATCGACTCGATCGTCGAGAGCTCGAACACCGACTGCGCGTTGTCCGTGACCGGGCCGTACGAGTCGACGGCGATCGTCACCGGGCCCATGCCGAGGAAGCCGAAGGCGACGAGGCCGAAAGCGAAGATCGCCGGGGCGATCATCATGCCGGGGGGGAACGCGCCGCTGATCCACGCCGCGATGCCCATCAGCACCGTGATGGCGAGACCCATCCAGTACGCCGAGAAGTTGCCGGCGATGAGGCCGGAGAGCACGTTCAGCGACGCGCCGCCTTCCCGCGACGCGGTCACGACTTCCTGCACGTGGCGCGACTCGGTCGAGGTGAACGCCTTCACCAGCTCGGGGATGACTGCGCCGGCGAGCGTGCCGCACGTGATGATCGTCGAGAGCTTCCACCACAGCGACGGGTCGCCGCTGAGCGTCGGGATGAGGAGATACGAGATGAGGTAGGTGAGGACGATCGAGATGATCGAAGTCAGCCACACGAGCGACGTGAGCGGCGCCTCGAAGTTCATCTTGTCCGAGTTCTTGTACTTCGCCGCGGCGAAGCCTTCGTTGATGAAGTACGAGAGCGCGGAGGTGACGATCATGATCACGCGCATCGCGAAGATCCAGACCAGCAGCTGCGACTGGACCAGCGGCTCGGCGACGGCGAGCAGGATGAACGTGATGAGCGCGACGCCGGTCACGCCGTAGGTCTCGAAGCCGTCAGCCGTGGGGCCGACCGAGTCACCCGCGTTGTCGCCCGTGCAGTCGGCGATGACGCCCGGGTTGCGCGCGTCGTCTTCCTTGATGTTGAAGACGATCTTCATGAGGTCGGAGCCGATGTCCGCGATCTTCGTGAAGATGCCGCCCGCGATGCGCAGCGCCGCGGCGCCGAGGGACTCGCCGATGGCGAAGCCGATGAAGCAGGGACCGGCGTAGTCGCGGGGCACGAAGAGCAGGATGATGAGCATCATCACCAGCTCGATGGAGATCAGCAGCATGCCGATGGACATGCCGGCCTTGAGAGGAATGGCGTAGGTCGGGAACGGCTTGCCGCGCAGCGACGCGAATGCCGTGCGCGAGTTCGCGAACGTGTTGATCCGGATGCCGAACCAGGCCACGCCGTAGCTGCCGGCGATGCCGATCAGGCTGAACACGATGATCGTCACGACGCGCAGCGGCTCGAAGTGCCGCAGCCAGCCGAAGTAGATGATCATGATCACGCCGATGAAGACCTCGAGCAGGAGGATGAACTTGCCCTGCGTCGTGAGATAGGTCTTGCACGTCTCGTAGATCAGCTCGGAGATCTCGCGCATCGAGCGATGCACCGGGAGGTTCTTCAGCTGGACGTAGATGACCAGGCCGAAGAGCATGCCCAGGACGCAGACGACGAGGCCGGCGACGAGCAGGGTCTGGCCGGAAATGCCTCCGAGGAAGGTGACCTGGCGAAGGTCAGGCAGGACGAGATTCGCTTCCGTCCGAGCCTCGGTCGGCGGGCTCGCCAGCTTCGACTCGTTCTGCGCCACGGCGGGGTCGGCGGATGGATGCGACACCTCGCCCTGCGCGAAAACCGCACCGGCCAGCGACACAAGAACCGCGGCCAGGATCAGCGCGCGCGTGATCCAAGACTTCATAAATCCTCCGTTGTATTCGTGAGAAATCCCGGCCCAGGCACTGCGAAGTCCGGACGGGAAGGCTTTGGGGCGCGGATTCTAGCATGACGGAGGTCCGCCCCTCAGCGGCCTCAGCGCTGGCTCGCGACGACCGTTCCTTCCGCCGGCAAACGGGCAATCGCCCGCGCATCGAACTGCGACCGATGCACCTCCGCAACCTTGCGCACGACGAACCAGGAGGAAGGCTTGCTCACGAGCGCGTTCGGGCTCGCTGGCGGCGACGGCTCGAAGACGATTTCCGCGCCGTCGCGCTCGATGCGGGCGCGGTTGCGGATCGTGTAGATGCGCCTGTTCGTAGCCGGGGCGACGAGCAGGGCAGCGGCGCGATGATCGGGATGCATCGTCGTCCCATGCTCCGGATCGAAGGTGAGGATGACGTCTGCCTGCTCGAGCTCCGCGCGCAAGCGGGCAATCGGCGCGTTCCAGCGACGCAACACGGTTTGCGGATCGGACGCGCTGCTGTCGTCGAGCGCCCACTGCTCGACCGTTGCGTGGAGCATCGCGGCGGAGCGGCGCACTTCGTCGATGCGCGTCGCGACGAGATCGCCGCATCCGGCCGGATCGTGACAGGAGCCGCGTTCGCCGCGCGTCAGGACGATCCAACGGCAGGATGCGTTGCCGGTAACGCAGAGGTCGTAGAGGAGCGGAGCGGCGAAGATCTCATCGTCCGGATGCGCGCCGATCCAGAGGACTCGCTGCCGCGGCGCGGACGCACAAGAAACGAGAAAGAGAAGGATCAGCCAACGCACACAAAACAATGTAGGGCCGGCTCTCCAGCCGGCCCAATATCGACGCTGGGCCGGCTGGAGAGCCGGCCCTACGTTTCTGCTCTTAGTTCCCCGTGGCGCGGATGTGGATCTCCACGCGGCGGTTCAGCTGACGGCCTTCCGGCGTGTCGTTCGTCGACTTCGGCGA
>JAFAVZ010000494.1 GCA_019242175.1 Acidobacteriota bacterium | reverse complement strand
CGTCGAGATAGGCGACCTGCAGGCCTTCGAGATCGACCTGCGGGCCGGTGGCGCTCGCGGCCGCGGCCGCCGAAGCAGCGGGCGTGGCGGGCGCCCACGAGGTGTTGCGAGCGAGGAACTCCTGCTGCGCGTCTTCCCGCCGGCGGTTCCACCCATTCCAGGCGAGGCGAAGTTTCTGCATCAGGGATGTCGCCATGGAGCGAATGATATCGTTGGGTGCGATGTCTCAGGACCGGCTCGATGCGAGCCTCGACATCGATCGGCAGCCGGCGCGGGAGATCGTCCGCATCATTCAGGACGAGGACCGTCGGGTGGCCGAGGCGGTGGCGGCGGAGGCGGAACGGATTGCGCACGCCGTCGACCAGATCGCCGAACGCCTCGAGCACGGCGGACGCCTTTTCTACGCCGGCGCGGGCACGAGCGGCCGCATCGCCATGCTCGACGCCTCGGAATTGCCGCCGACGTACGGCATCTCGCCCGAGCTCGTGCAGGTGCTGATGGCGGGCGGCGTCAACGCGTTCTTCTCCGCGGCCGAGGGGGCGGAGGATGACGAAGAAGCGGCCGTGGAAGCGGTGAACGCGAAGGTGACGGCGGACGACGCGATCGTCGGCATCGCCACCAGCGGCACGACGCCTTTCACCGTCGCGGCGGTGCGGCGGGCGAACATGCTCGGCGCACTCACCGTCGGCGTGACGTCCGCGCCCGGATCGCCGCTCGCGCACGATGTGGACATCGCGATCGTCGCCCGCACCGGCGCGGAAGTCATCATGGGCTCGACGCGCATGAAGAGCGGCACCGCGCAGAAGCTCATCCTCAACACGATCTCCACCGGCGTCATGGTCCGCCTGGGCCGCGTCTACTCGAACCTGATGATCGAGATGCCGGCGACGAACGAGAAGCTGCGCAGCCGCGCGGTGCGGATGGTGGAGCTCGCGGCGGGCGTGACGCGCCCGATCGCGGTGCAGGCGATCCGCGAGGCGGACGGCAACGTGAAGCTCGCGACGGTGATGGCGAAGAAGCACGTGAGCGCCGACGAGGCGCGCCGCCTGCTCGACGGCCGGCCACTACGGGAGGTCCTCGAGCAGTGAAGCGGCTCGACCGCCTTTACGCGATCGGTACGAAGCGGAAGCGGAACGTGGTCGGTCTGATGTCCGGCACGTCCGTCGACGCAATCGATGCCGTGCTGGTGGAGATCACCGGCCACGCGTCGCGCGCGCGGATTCGCGAGATCCGTTTCGATAGCTTCCCGTTTCCGGCCGAGATCCGCACGCGCGTGAATACGTTGTTCGACAAGAACAAGGCGAACATCGAAGAGATCTGCCATCTCGACTTCGTCCTCGGCGAGCTGTTTGCCGCCGCGGCGAACAAGATCATCGAGAACGCGGGGATGAAGAACGACGAGGTCGATCTCATCGCCGCGGCCGGACAGACGATCTGGCATCGTCCGCGGCCCACTGCCGAGCCTTCGACGACGACCGTCGACTGGATCCCGCACGAGATCGCGACGCGGTCGACGCTCGCGATCGGCCAATCGGCGGTGATCGCCGAACGGACCGGCATCGTGACGGTCGGCGATCTGCGCGTGCGCGACGTCGCGGCCGGCGGCCACGGCGCTCCGCTCGTCGCCTACTTCGATTGGGCCCAGGCGCGGCATGGAGTCCTTGCGCGGGCGATGCAGAACATCGGCGGCATCGCGAACGTCACGTACGTGCCGCCGAAGGCGAAGATGAGCGATGTGATCGCGTTCGACACCGGCCCGGGAAACATGGTGATCGACGCGCTGACGTACGTCGTGAGCGGCGAGACCGAAACCTACGACGTCGACGGCGCGCGCGCCGCGCGGGGCACCGTGAACGAGGAAGTGCTGTCGTGGTGCCTTTCCGATCCCTACTTCCAACTCAAGCCGCCGAAGACGACGGGGCGAGAGCGTTTCGGGCGGCAATACGCGCGGCGACTGGCCGAAAAATTCGCGGACGTCCCGGCCGATGACCTCATCGCCAGCGCGACAGCGTTCACGGCGGAGTCGATTGCGCACGCATATCGCACATTCATCGAGCGGCCGGTCGACGAGATGCTCGTCGGAGGCGGCGGAGCGAAGAATCCGACGCTGATGCAGATGCTGCGCGAGCGGCTGCCGGAGACCGACGTGCAGGTTTATCAGTTCTCGAAACAGAAGGAAGCGATGGCGATGGCGCTCATCGCGAACGACTCCGTGGCCGGCATGTACACAGACGTGGCGCGCCTCGTCGGCGGGCAGCCGGCCGTGCTGGGGAAGATCTGCCTGTGAGCACGCGCTACCTTCACGGCCGCGCTTTCGTACGCGGCGCGATCCAGGACGACACGCTCGTCACGCTGCGCGACGGGATGATCGCGGACGTGCAGCAAACGCTCGACGTTCCCGCCGAGGCGACGCGGACGACGGCGCTCATCGCGCCCGGCTTCATCGACTGCCACGTGCACGGCGGCGACGGCGCGGATTTCATGGACGCCGACGACTCGGCAAACGCGCGCGTGCTCTCGTTCCATGCGCGTTGCGGCACGACCGCGCTCGCGGCGACGACGCTTTCCGCATCGCGGCCCGATCTGCATGCGGCCGTCGATGCGATCGTGCGCGCCTCGTACGCCGGACGGCGCGGCGCGGAGATCGTCGCGATCCATCTCGAAGGGCCGTACATCAATCCGACGCGCTCCGGCGCGCAAGACCTCGCGTCGATCCGGCCGCCGGACATCCAGGAGATCGCGGCGCTCGTCGTGGAGGCGCCACGGATGCAGTGGCTGATGACGATCGCTCCGGAGCTGCCCGGCGCACGCACGCTCATCGAGCATTTCAAAGGGCGGATCACGTTCTCGATCGGCCATACCGCGGCGAGCTATGGCGATGCGGTGGCGGCGCTCGAATGGGGCGCGTCGCATTTCACGCATCTCTTCAACGCGATGCCCGGCCTGCAACACCGCGAACCGGGCGTCGTCGGCGCCGCGTTCTCATCGGTCGATGCGACCGCGGAGCTGATCGCCGATGGCATCCACGTCCATCCCGCCGTGCTGCGCATCGCCGCGCGCACGATGCCGAACCGCATCGCGCTCATCACCGACGCGATGCGCGCCTGCGGCCTGCCGAACGGCAATTACAAACTGTATGGCTACGACGTAACGGTCGCGGAAGGGGCGGCTCGGCTCGCGAACGGAACGCTCGCCGGCAGCGTGCTGACGATGGCCGGCGCGGTCTGCAACATGGTGGAGCTGGCCGGGATGCCGATCGAAGCCGTACTGCCCTTGGCCACCGAAGTGCCCGCGCGCATCCTCGGCGTCGCCGACCGCAAAGGCAAGCTGGAGCCCGGCTTCGATGCGGACGTCGTGCTGCTCAACGAGAAGCTGGCAATCGATCGCGTGTTCGCGAAAGGCGAGGAGCTGCTGCCGGCGTGAGCGGGCGTGTCATTCTGAGCCCCGCAGAGGGCGAAGAATCCGCACCTTCAGGCGCGGCTCGAGATCGGTACGGATCCTTCGCCGTCGTTGCGGCTTCTCATGACACGCCAGATGTCATCCCTTTCGATAAGGCCGGCGACTACGCCGAGCCTCGTAAAGGCTTGGCCAACATACGCAGCGGGCCGTGCCCGCCTCAGGATGACACTCAATCATGAAGTGGGAGAACTTCCCCGACTACGAGTCGCTGAGCGCGCGCGCCGCGCAGCTCTTCCTGGACTTCATCCATCGCAAGCCGAACGCGGTCCTCGGGTTGCCCACCGGACGCACGCCGATCGGGATGTACGAACGCGTGATCGCCGAATGCTCGCGCGAGTACCGCTGCTTCCGCGACGTCACGACGTTCAATCTCGATGAGTACGTCGGCATCCCCGGCGACCATCCCGGCAGCTACTGCACGTTCATGAAGCAGCAGCTGTTCGAGCACGTGGACATCGATCGGCGCAATACGCACATTCCGAACGGCACCGCGCCCGATCTCGCTGCGGAGTGCGCGCGCTACGAAGCCGCGATCCGCGCCGCCGGCGGCCTCGACGTCACCTTCCTCGGCCTCGGCGCCAACGGCCACATCGCGTTCAACGAGCCCGGCACGCCGTTCGACGCCCGGACGCGCATCGTGACGCTGACGGAGTCGACGCGCGCCGCAAACGAGGCCGTCTTCGGTGCCGACGTCCCGACGGAGGCGATCACGATGGGCATCGGCACGATCCTCGAGTCGCGCTCGATCGTGCTGTTGGCGAGCGGGTCGAACAAACGGGCGGCGATCGACCGGTTGCGCGGAGGCGAGGTGAGCGAAGAGTTCCCCGCAAGCGCTCTTTGGCGACATGGGGATGTGACCGTCCTCGCAACGTAGGGCCGGCTCTCCAGCCGGCCGCAGTCAAAAACGATGCGGCGGGCGGCGCCCGCCGCGACCATGCTTCATCGGGCCGGCTGGAGAGCCGGCCCTACGTTTGGACGTAGGCCTCACCTTTGCTACCGCCGAGCACGGTGGAAAAACCGAAGCGGCGTTGGGTTCTTGGGCTCCTGTCCATCGGGCTGCTGGTTTTCCTCTATCGATTCTTCACCGTCTACACCGTCCGTTCGGGCGAGTGCAAACCGCAGCCGGCCGTCGCGGGGCCGTTCCCGCCGCGTACGAATTTCCCGAAACAGCAAAAACCCTTGCTCGTGATGTCCTACAACATCGCGGGTCATGACGAGCTGTACGACGGCGATCACATCGCCGAGATCGCCGCCGTCATCAACCAGGTCAAGCCGGACATCGTCGGGCTGGAGGAAGTGCATCGCGGCACGTGGCAATCGCGATTCCGCGATCAGCTCGCCGAGCTCACGCGCCTCACCGGGATGCACGGCTGGTTCGCGCCGGCCTACACGCAATGGGGCGGCTCTTTCGGCAACGCCGTCCTCACGCGCGGCGAGTTTCTCTCGAATGAGATCCACGAATTGCCGAGCGTAGGCGAGCCGCGCATCGTGCTGGAGTCGGTGATCCGCATCGACGGCGCCACGCTCGATGTCTACACGACGCATCTCACGACGTGGGGCAGCCTCAATGCGAAGAATCGCGGCGAACAGCTGGAGTGCCTGACGAAACACGTCCGCGGCAGCCGCCATCCGTTCCTTTTGATGGGCGACTTCAATGCGCCGCCCGCGGCGGAGGAAATCGCGCGGTTCCGCAGCTCGAATGCGGCGCAGCTCACGGGCGGCGACCTCGGCGCCACGCACGGACTGACGAACAAGCGCCTCGATTACATCTTCGCGGATGAGGGATGGGAAGTACGCGGCGCGCGCGTGCTCGCGGTCGGGCCTTCCGACCACTGGCCGATCACGGCGGAGCTGCTGTGGGAGCGGGAGAAGCCATGACGACGAAGCAGAAACACAAACGGCTCGAGTATGTGAATCGGACGCACGTGGTGCGCGTGCCGCTCGTCGCGTTGATCGGGATGATCGGCGCGATCGCCGCGCTCACGCTGCTGCTCTGGACGTATTGGCGCCCGACGCCGGTGAAACTCCACATTCCCGATCACGGCGACATCAACACGCTCCTGCCATCGATCGTCAGCGTGACGCAGGGAAGTCTGGAGCCGGGCAACCAGGTGCAGCTCCTCCAGAACGGCGACGGCTTTTTCCCGCTGCTCTTCCGCGACATCGCGGCCGCGCGCGAGACGGTGCACATCGAGTCGTACATCTGGTGGGAAGGCCGCGTCTGTGACGAGCTCGCGGCGCTCCTCTCGAAGAAAGCCCGCGAAGGCGTCGAAGTCCGCGTCATGATCGACGCCTCGGGCGGCCATCGCATGAAGAAGCAGTTGCTCGAGGAGATGGCGCGCGCCGGCGTGAAGTTCATCAACTTCCACCCGATCTCGCTCGCCTCGATCGGACGGTTGAACAATCGCGATCACCGCAAGGTCGCCATCATCGACGGCCGCATCGGCTACGTCGGCGGCTACGGAATCGCGAAGGAGTGGACCGGGCACGCGCAGGACAAAGAGCATTGGCGCGACACCGGCCTGCGCGTCGTCGGCCCCATCGTCAACCGCCTGCAGGGCGCGTTCTGCGAGAACTGGATCGAGCAGACCGGCGAAGTGCCGGCCGGCGAGAAGTACTTCCCGAAGCCGCAGGCCGCGGGCACGACGCCGGCGCACATCGCATACACATCGCCCACCGGCAGCGTCTCTTCGGTGCAGGTGCTCTTCTATCTCGCGATCAAGTCGGCGAAGCGCGAGCTCATCATCCAGAACCCATATCTCCTGCCGTCCGACGACGCGATGAACGCGCTGGAAGAAGCCGTGAAACGCGGCGTCGACGTGAAGGTCATGGTGCCGGGCACGAAGTCGACCGACAGCCCGGTCGTCCAGCACGCGAGCCACCATCACTTCGGCACGCTGCTCAAACGCGGCGTGAAGATCTACGAGTACAACCACACGCTGCTGCACCAGAAAGTGATCGTCGTCGACGGCCTCTGGGCCGGCATCGGCTCCACGAATTTCGACGATCGCTCCTTCGAGCTCAACGACGAGATCACGCTCGGCGTCGTCGATCCGCAGATTGCCGCGCAGCTCCGCGCCGCGTTCGACGACGACATGCGCTTCGCCGAGAAGCGCGAGTTTCAGGAGTGGTCGGACCGCCCGCTGTGGCACAAGGCGCTGGACGGATTGGCCTACCTGGCCCGAGGGCAGATGTAAGATCGGCTCTCGCAATGGCTACCTTGCCCGTCGAGGGCCGCTGGGGCATCCGTTCGCTGACGGACGATGGCGTCCGCGAAGCGCTCGCGTTTCTTCGCCGCGATCCGCTGATCAACGTCTATCTCATCTCCCGGCTGCTCGAAGAGCGGACGGCCGCCGCGACGCAGATGGTCGAAGTGCGCTTCAACCACGAGATCGTTTTGCTCGCGTCGCTGGCGACGAACATCGTGCTCGCGTCCGATCCATTGACGTCGCGCGATGTCGTGATGACGGCGATCGCCGCCGTTGCGGAACGCATCGTCAATCGCATGCTGCCGGTGCGGGCGATCATCTCGCCCGCGTTGCTCGTCGAAGCGCTGTGGATGCATTTGCGCCCGCGCACCGATCCGCCGACGGTCGTGCGCATGAACCAGCCGATCTACGCCATTCGCCGCAATTTCGAATATCCGCCGCTGACGCTCTCCCGCTATTCGACGACGCGCGATCTCGAACAGCTCGTGCCCGCGTGCGCCGCAATGCACAAGGAAGAAGTGGGAATCGATCCATTGGAGCGCGATGCAGCGGGCTATCGGGAGCGCATTCGGGAACTGGTGGAACGGAAGCGCTCCGTCGTGCGCATCGAACAGGGGCAGATCGCCGCGAAATGCGAGTTCTCCGCGGTCACCGACGACGCCATCCAGCTGATGGGCGTGTGGACGCATCCCCGCTTCCGCCGCCGCGGTCTCGCGCATTCTTTATTGCGGGAAGTCTGTGGCGAGGAGTTCCGGGAGGGGAAGAACGTGACGCTGTTCGTCAAT
>JAFAVZ010000327.1 GCA_019242175.1 Acidobacteriota bacterium | reverse complement strand
AGCCAGTCCGGGCGAGCTGAAGCCCGCCCGCACGTTGCGTTGCCGTTTGCCGTGGCCTGCGCGAGTGCCATCCTGCCGATGTATGCCGTGTTGCTGGTCAAGACCGGCAATCCGTTGCATCCCTTTTTCGGCGAGCGTTTGGCTTTCCTTCCCGAGCATCACGCACAGGTGCCGTGGCGCGTGTTGTGCGACATCACGTTCGCCCGGGCGCGAGTCAACCATCAGCCGCCGTATTCGCCGCTCTTCGCCCTCTCGTTGCTGATCGCGATTGGGAAGCGGCACTGGCTCGGCCTCCTCGGCCTCGTCTACCTCGGCATCTTCGCGTTCCTGCCCCAGGACTCGCGTTACCTCTTGCCGCTCCTGCCGCTCGTGAGCATCGTCGCGGCGCAGACGGTGCCGGAAGCGTGGCGGACGCGAGTCGCCATCGTCGCGTTGCTCCCCGTTTACGCCTACGCGGCGTTCTGCTTCTGGCGTCAGGGGCCATTGCCGTTGAACCGGCAGCAGCGCGACGAGTACATCGCGAAGCGCGTTCCGGAGTACGCCGCGTTGCGCAAGGCCGGCGGCGCGAAGGTCTTCGTCTGCGAGGCGGAGCAGCTGCGTTACTACGGCGGCTACGAGCTCGGACGCGCCGAAGACTTCGAGTACGTCCTCGTCTCGAAGCGCCAGCAATGCACGATGCAACCGAAGGGCGAGCTTGTCTACGAAGACGCGGTGGCGGCTCTCTGGCGCACGGCGCGCCGATCCGCTACCCAAGTCTGATACTTCGCAATCACCTCGGCCGAGGGACCGTCGGCGGCGAGCTGTCCATCCGAGATCCAGATCGCGCGCGGGCAGAGGCGTTCGATCGCTTCCAGATCGTGCGACACGATCACGACCGTGTGGCCGCCGTTCACGAAGCGCTCGATGCGGTCGTTGCACTGGCGCTGGAACGCCGCGTCACCGACGGCGAGGATCTCGTCGAGCAGGATCGTCTCCGCGTCGATCGTCGTGGCCACGGCGAACGCGAGGCGCGCGGTCATACCAGTCGAATACGTCCGCAACGGCAGATCGATGAACTGGTCGAGGCCGGAGATGTTGATGATCTCGTCGATGCGCGTGCGCATGTCGTTGCGGGAACGCCCGAGGAGGGCGCCGTTGAAGAAGATGTTCTCGCGGCCGGAGAGCTCCGCCTCGAAGCCGGTGCCGAGCTCCATCACCGGCGCGATCGTCCCGCGCGTGATCGCCACACCGGCAGAGGGCGAGGTGATGCCGGCCGCCACGCGCAGCAGCGTCGACTTCCCCGCGCCGTTCGCGCCGACCACACCCACGGACTCGCCCTGCCCGATGCTGACCGAGACGTCGCGCAGGCTGTAGAACCAGTCGGACCGTTGATGCCCCAGAACGGTGCGGATGACGGCTTCCTTCAGGCTGCGGATCTTCCGCTCCCGATAGCGCACCGTGACGCGTTGCAGCTCGAGCACGTTCATGATCAGAGGTGCGCGTGGAAGCGCGGCGCGAGGTGGCGGAAGATCATCCAGCCGCCGACGAGCGCGATCACGGCGACGAGCGCGCCGCCGCCGGCGATGCGCACCGACGGCACGAGCTTGTAGTACAGCGGCAGGCGCACCAGCTCCACGATGTACATCAGCGGATTCGAGCGCACCACCCACTGGTAACGCTCCGGAACGATCGTGATCGGATAGATGACCGGCGTCAGATACATCAGCGCCGGCATCCCGGCCTGCACCATCTCCCGGACGTCGCCGAAGTAGACGGAGATCGCCGTCAACGCGAGCGAGACGCCGAGGGTGAAGACGAAGAGGATCGTGAGGCTGACCGGCAGATAGAGCACCGCGGGCCGGAGCGGCACGCGCAGCACGAGCATGATCCCGAACAGCACGATCAGCGACAGCAGCAGGTTGACGATGCCGGAGATCGCCGTCGAGATCGTGAAGATGGAGAGCGGCACGCGCACGCGCTTCATCAGATGGCCGTTCCACGAAACGGAGGCCATCGCGTTCACCACGGTCTGGGAGAAGAAGTTCCAGGCGATGTACGCCGAGAGAAAGTACGTTTCGTAGTGCGGCGTCTGGAAGCGGAAGAGGTTCGAGAAGACGGCGGTGAAGATGAGCATCAGCAGGAGCGGATGCAGCATCGTCCAGAGGAAGCCGAGGGCGGAGCGCTTGTAACGGACGGTGAGGTCGCGATGGACGAGCTCGTAGAGAAGCGACTGCTGGCGCACGAGGTCGCGGATCTCGTCGCGGAGGCGGAGCGGGCCGGCGGCGTTGCGCCGCTCGATGAGAGGCCCGAAGGTGGCCGGGGAACTGGACGTCACTCGAAAAGACCTTGTACGCGACCCGCCCGGACGTTTCAACCCCTACAATGACGACAGTGAAGGCAATCGACTGGACGCGGGGCGCGGGACGGGCGCTCGAGGCGCCGCCGAATGCGGTGGACATCATCATTCCCGTCTACGGCGCGCTCGAAGAGCTGCGCGCCTGCTTGGCCAGCGTCGAAGCCTGCACCGACCTCACCCGCCACCGCGTGGTGATCGTCCTCGACGGCGCGCAGAGCCGCGCCATCGAGAAGCTCGCCTCCGACTACTACGTCGTGCGCAACTCCCTCCGCCGCGGCTTCGTCGGCGCGGCGAACCGGGGGATGGTCTTCTCCGAGCGCGACGTCGTGCTCCTCAACAGCGACACGATCGTGACGCCCGGCTGGCTGGAGAAACTGATCCGGGCCGCGTATTCGGCGGGCGACATCGGCACCGTGACGCCGCTCTCGAATCACGCCACACTCTGCTCCGTGCCGCGCGGCTTCGAGGAGAACCTCATGCCCGTGGGCCTCGACGCGGCGACGTTCGGCGCGCACGTCGAGAGCGTTTCGAAACGCGAGTACCCCCGCCTTCCGACCGGCGTCGGCGTCTGTCTCTACATCCGCCGCGCGCTCCTCGACGACATCGGTCTCTTCGACGAAGAGCGTTTCGGTCTCGGCTACGGCGAAGAAAACGACTTCTGCATGCGGGCGATCGCGCGCGGCTGGCTGCACATCGCCGACGACGCGACGTTCATCCAGCACGCTGGCCATCGCAGCTTCGGCGCGTCCCGCGAGGCGCTGCAACGGAAGGCCGGCTGCACCATGCGCCGGCTGCATCCGCGCTACATGGCGACGATCGCGGAGTTCATGCGCCAGGATCCGCTGCGCAACGTGCGCGAGCGCATCGACGTGCGGCGCGACGGCACGCGGGTGACGCATCTCGTGCACGGCTGGCCGCCGTTCCAGACCGCCGGCACGGAGCTGTACGCGTACTGGCTGGCGAAGCAGCAGAGCCAGCGACATCGCGTGTCGGTCTATACGCGCGGCTCCGATCCGGAGCGCGGCGAGGGCGAGGCGCTGGAGCTGATGGACGACGGGATGCGCGTCCGCATCGTCACGAATCATTTCTCGGCGCGCGACCCGCTCCGCCGCAACGCGATCATCAACCGCGATCTCGACCGCGACTTCGAGCGCTTCCTGGAACAGGAGGGCACCGAGCTGCTGCACGTGCATCATCTCGCCGGCCACGCGTTCTCGCTGATGCGCGTCGCCCGGAAGATGGGCATCCCCATCGTGCTCCAGATTCAGGACTGGTGGTTCCGCTGCGCGCGCGTGAATCAGTACGACCGCTTCGGCAACCGCTGCAGCGGCCCGGCGCTCGACAAGTGCGCGAAGTGCGTCACGCTGACGAATCTCGCCGGCAGCAACCGTTTCCTCCACGCGCTGCGCCGCCGCGCCGCGCAGGCTGCGCTCGATGCCGCCGACGCGTACATCGTCGGCTCCGAGGCGATCCGGAATGATTATGCGGCGATGGTGAAGAAGCCGATCCACGTGATCCCGTACGGCATCGCGATGAACGGTCCTTGCCCGCAACGGAAGGCCGCGGGGAATCCGCTGCGGTTCGGCTACGTCGGCTCGATCGCACCGCACAAAGGGTTGCACGTCGCCGCCGACGCGTTGCGCGATCTGCCCGGCGCGGAGCTCGTCGTGTACGGCGACGAGAACGCGTATCCCGAGTACACGGCCGAGCTTCGCCGGCGCAATCCGGCGATCCGGTTCGAGGGCAGATTCGCCGAGGAGGAGAAGGATCGGGTGTTCGCGTCGATGGACGTGCTGCTCGTGCCTTCGATCGGCCTCGAGTCTTACGGCCTCGCCGCGCGGGAAGCGATGGCTTGCGGCGTGCCCGTGATCGCCTCCGCCGGCGGCGCGCTCTCCGAGATGTTCGACGATTGCCCTTGCGGCGAGCTGTTCCCGGTGGGCGACGTGAATGCGCTGCGGCTGATCGCGCGGCGGCTGATCGGCGATCCGTCGATCGTCGACGCGTGGTCCAGAAGGTTGCCGCAGCCGAAACGGAGCGATGCCCACGCGCAGGAGATCGAGTGGGTGTACGAGTCTGTCCTGAAATGAGGGGTGTCGGTGCGCGGGCGTCCCGCCCGCAGGCGGCGGCACGTCTCGTGCCGCTGCAACGTGTTCGCGAGAAAGCAGCCGCCGGGCGAGACGCCCGACGGCCTGCGGGCGGGACGCCCGCGCACCCTTCGCAGGGGAACGCCGCATGATCCCCCTCATCGCGCGCGTCGTTCGCGACGAGGGGCTCGCGTCTGCTTACCGCCGCACCGAGGAACGTGTGGCCGAGGGGATGCATCGTCGGTGGATGCTCGCGCGGCCGGCGAGAGCAGTCAGCATCCCGATCCTCAACGTCTCGCTGATGGGCGTCTCGCCGCGGGGCGGCGGCGTGCAGACGCAGCTGATGTTCCGGATGCGCGAGGAGCGCAAGCTGCGTGAGGTCGCCCTGTTCACGCCCGGCTATCTCGAATTGCCGACGTTCGCGCGGGGCGTGCATCACGTCGCCGACGCTCTGCGCATCACCGGCGCGAAAACGTTGCATCTCGAAGGGACGTTCGGCGTCACGTTGGATGATGTGATGCACGACGGCGTCGAGCTCGTCGTCAGCGTGCACGACGACTCGGCGACGCCAGAGCTGCTGAAGCGCGCGCGGAAGATCGTGTATCCGTCGCGGTTCCTGCGCGATCAGTACGGCGTCGACGGCGAGATCATCGAGCCGGGCATTCCGGCGTCGAACATCAAGGCCGGCGGCGAGAACGTCGCGTTCGCCGGCGCGCTCATGCGGCACAAAGGCGCGCATCTACTGCCGGAGTTGGCGGAGCTCGTCCCGGAAGTTGAATGGCATGCGTTCGGCGGCGGGGACATGCCGTTGCCGAAGCGCATCCATAGACATG
>JAFAVZ010000184.1 GCA_019242175.1 Acidobacteriota bacterium | reverse complement strand
TCCTTGATCAAGTCCGCGTCGTCCGGCTGCTGGCGGCGGAGGACTAGGCGGGATGTGCGAATCTCGGCAGGAAGCGACATGCGCGACGACATGGAGACGAATTGCGATGGCGGACGACTGCTCCAAGGGAAGGCAGGCGCAACGAGTGATTCGTTCGCTGCCCAACGCCTCAGCTCAGCTGCGAGCCAGACGGGTGAGATACCCAACGACTCAATCGTCGCAGCCGAGGGGCGAGACGCCACGGTGAAGTCAGCACTCGTCAGTTGCAGCGTACGTTAGCGAGCGGGAAAGAGTGGGCCGTGAGAAAATGCTGATGGGCGAGCCATTGGGTAAGAGTAGAGCCCTCGGGGCGCGTGGGCCGGCGAGACGGGCCGATGGCCCTGCGTCGCCTCTCGAAGAACAAGCGCGGGCGAGATACCCAACGATTCGGTCGGGATCTCGAGGCCGTGGCGCGCGTGCTCGTCGCGCGCAGAACCGTCCAAGGCGTCGGGCCGGCGCACAGGCACCGACCGCCGAGAGACAGGAGGGTTGAGGCGCTGCTTCGCTCGACCCGGCAGTGACAAGTGCACCGTGTTCGCTCGCTAACGCCTTAGCTCAGCTGCAGCCGAGCCAAATAAGAGCGCGGGCGCAGCCCGCGCAACTCCTCAGATCGGCTGTCAGTTGCAGCGTTCGTTAGATAGCGTTTCGCGACGGTAATAAGAATGGCAGCGCTTTATCGGGTGTCTTGCTGTAGTGATAGATGCGATCATCCTGATAGCTTCGCGAGCGCACGACGTTGTCGAAGACCCGATAGAAATCCTGCTTGGTCATTCGGAACGACCCCTCCGGCGTGTCTACTTGAAAATCATCGGTCGGGCGAAGCGGCTCGATTACATCGGCCTTGAAGCACAGACGACTGAAGCGATACTGCACCGGCCCGCTGCCGGAGCGGCCGTAGAAGACGGCACGTCCCCGGGCGATGGAACTGCACCGCGCTTTTGTGCACGCCTTGCCTCGCGAAGTTGGGCGACTTGATCATCGAACACCGCGTTTACGCGGTCAGCTGCCTCAGTTGCCAGAACTCTGAGCTCGTTGTCGTCGTCCCCACCGGCTTCTTCGTGACGACGCTGCCATGCTTCGATATGAATCCGACGGGCGAGAAAGGTCGAGGAATCACCAGCCTTCTGCCGAAGGAAATCCTCCCAATGCATCTCACGCTTCTCTTGCTCGTTGCAGGTCGCGCACGCCAGAACGCGGTTGGCAACATGGTTACGACCGCCGGCGGAAGCCGGGCTCAGATGATCTATATGACCTTGCTTGAGCGTCTTGTCGATCGACCGGTCGCAGTAAGCGCAGCGGGAACGAAAGTACTCCCAAATCTCGACTTGCTGACGCGCGTTAGGCGAGGGGTCGATGAGCTGCATAAGAGCTCGGCGCACAACATTCTTGGCGAACGCGGTGCTGACAGGAGGCATCGTAATGGATCGAGATGATTGGTAGCTATCTAACGCCTTAGCTCAGCTGCAGCCGAGCCAAATAAGAGCGCGGGCGGAGCCCGCGCAACTCCTTCGATCGGCTGTCAGTTGCAGCGTTCGTTAGAACGCCGCTTCGCGGTGACCGGCGCGGCTATCGAATAGCCTTGAGGAGAACGGGAGCGTGGTGGTGCCCGGTATGAGAGTGGAACAGTGTGCCGCGCAGAGCGACTCGTTTGCCGATGGTTCTGCGTAGATCGTCGTACTCGGCTTCATCGAGGACAAGCTGCACTAGGGTAACGCCGGCGACTGGCTCGTTGACTTCGTCGAGGTGGCGCGAAATACAGAGCGCATTTGCCAGTCGCAAATAGAAGCCGGTCTCCGGCTCATCGCCTTGTTGAACGCTTTCGTAGTTTGGGCGTCCTGGATACGTCCGACGTTCGAGCGAGCCTGTGATGCTTACGGTATCGGGTTCGTAGCCAACGCAACTCGTTGAGACCGCGCCGGTGCGGCTTGGTGGATATGCGCCGTCGAGCGAATCGGTATCTGACCTCTCGCCGGCGATGACGCACTCATTATAGAGAGGGTTGGCGGTCGGAGTCAGCGGGCCTGCCGCCCGCCGCCGACACTGGGCATACAGGCTATCAGCGGAACGACTGCGTGCTTCAAGGAACTGCGCCCGACTCGAGTCTGGTAGCGCCTCAAGTATGCGTCCGATGGTTCGCGCCTGCGCGCCGCTCGCACTGTCCAGAGTAGCCCGAAGGCACGCCTCGCGGCTGCTGGCGGAATCTGGGCAGATTGCCGCCATACGATGAGTGCATGCGTAGACGGTTGCTAGCGAAACGAGAAGGGGGATGGCGGCCTTACGCATGATCCGTGTGGCGTTCTAACGCCTTAGCTCAGCTGCAGCCGAGCCAAATA
>JAFAVZ010000155.1 GCA_019242175.1 Acidobacteriota bacterium | reverse complement strand
CTCGAGGCGCGCAAGGAGCTGGCCGGCGATCTTCACTACAGCGGCAACACGTCCGACTCCGCGGCCATGAACATGTGGCTGCACAAGGAAGTGATGAAGAAGCTGCAGGAGAACGGCGGAAAGGTTCCGCAGGAGCTGCTGTAGCTTTTTGTCATCCTGAACAGCGGAGACTGTGAAGGATCTCCTGATACGGGCGGAGAGCGCACGTGCCGGGAGATCCTTCGCCCTCTGCGGGGCTCAGGATGACACTTACGGTGCGCTCGGCGGCGTCGCCGTGCAGCCGTTCGCGATCCACGAGGCGTCGAAGTCCACGCCGTAGCGGCCTTCCGCGTACATCTGCACGATCACCCAGTTCTGGCTCGCGCGCCTCGTCGAGTAAGGATTCACTTCCTTCTTCGAGGCGCCGTTGTCGAACGAGATCCACAGCCAGCCGCCGTTGTCGCCGGAGGCCATTGGCGGGAGCATCGAGCTCGTCGTCGGGATGGAGCTGGTCGCCGGCGAGTAGCCGTCGTTCGCCAGCGCGACCGCATTCTCATGCTCGTCGAAGCGGACGACTTGGCCTTTGCTGATGCCGAGCTTCGCGTTCTGCATGTACTCGCACTCGGATTTCGCGCTGCCGGTGAGCGCCTCGCGCCACACTGCGTACATGGTCTGGAAGCCGGTGCGTCCGCCCTGGATGAAGCGCGCGGAGAACGTCGATGGCAACGGCTGGCGGCGATCGAACTTCCGTGCGCCGGCCGGCGTGTAGCGGTCGTAGAACGTGTACGGCAACGCAGTTCCCGGCTCGCTGCCCGCCGCGCCCCCTTCCGGGATCGCGCGGATGTGCACGAGCGGATTGCCGCCGGCGTAGTTGCCGAGCGTCGACTCGGGGTTGATGCGCTCGTACTCGCCGGTGAGAACGTTGTCGAAGAGGATCGTCTCCGTCCAGTACGCCGGATCGAGTGGCGAAGTCGTGGCGCAGCTGTTCACGACGTCGACCGTCACATATCCGATCGCATTCTTGTGGGTGAGACCGACCGGGCAGTTCGGCTCGTCGCGTTCACCCGTCGTGAAGATCTTCTGCAGGCGTGTCAACAGGAGCGGCGACATCAGTCCGCCGGCCGGGCTGCAGATCTGGTCGGTGACGAAGTTCGGGTTCTCGGTGTTCTTCGCCGAGGCGGTGCCGGTCGGCATGTTCACGGACGTCACCGGATACCGGCCGCGGGCGAGGATCTCGTACAGCGAGATCGTCTGTGCGTCGTAGCCGCTGAGGAACAGGTTGAACCAGCTGCCGGGGTAGCCGAGGTCCGTCCACAGAGTGACGCGGGCCATCTGCGGCGTGCGCGAGGTGTTGATCACCGTGAAGACGGTGTTCAACGCCTTCGTCGACTGCGAATTGATGTCGACCTCGAAATTCGGGAGCAGCAGCGTCGCGGCCGGGTATTGGCCGATATCGCAGCTCGCGTTGTTTTCCGTGACCGCGTTCACGCGCGCGGCGGGCGCCGTCGCGGCGAAGAGCGGCAACGAGACGAGCAGCGCGAGCAGCGTCTTCTTCACTGCAGGCCTCCCGGCGTCTTCGCGACCGCCGCGCTCGAGGTGCAGCCGTTTGCCATCGCCGTCGCGTCGTAGGCGACGCCGTAGCGGCCTTCCGCGCGCATCGACACGAGCACCCAGTTCTGGCTCGGGCGGCTCGACGAGAACGGCGTCTTCTCCTGCGCGCCGACGCGGCTGTCGAGGTTGAGGAACATCCAGCCGCTGACGCCGAGGCCGGCCATCGGCGGGAAGAAGGGCGAGGTGGTGGAGAGCGACGCCGCGAGAGGCATCGTTTGCGCCGCGGCAGGGGCGTTCATCGTCGGGTTCTCGTCTTCGTCGAAACGGACGATCGACGTGACCGGCAGCTCCGCATTTAAAGCCGCGACGCACTCTCCCGCGGCGACGGTGCCTTCGCGCCAGATCACGTAGTCCGTCGCGAACGCCGTCGTGCCGCCCTGGATGAAACGCGCGGCGAAGACGGAGGGCAGCGGCTGGCGGCGATCGACGCGGCGCGCGCCGGGCGGGGTGTAGCGGTCGTAGAACGTGTACGGCAACGGCGTCGCCGCGCTCTGTGCCGTCCCGCCTTCGGGAATCGCCTTCAGGTGCACGAGCGGATTGCCGCCGGCGTAGTTGCCGAGATTCGCGTCGGGGTTGATCAGCTCGAAGTCGCCGGTGAGGACGTTGTCGAACAGGAGCAGCTGCGAGTAGTAGCTCATGTCCAGCGGCGAGAGCAGCGAGCAGCTGTTCACGAGATCGATCGTGACGTACCCGATGGCCTTGTCGTGCGCGGTGCCGACGCGGCACTCCTTCGTCTTCGACGTCCCGGCCGTGAGCATCGACCGGATGTCGGCGATGAACGACGCCGGAACGTTCACGTTCCCCTCGAGGCAACCCTCGGTATTCACGAGCTTCGGATTCGAGTCGTTCGGCCCCGACTTCGGGCCGCTCACCGCCTTCGTGCCGGTGTCGGGGATGAGGCCGAGGACGAGGATGTCGCGGAGGGAGATCGGCTGGACGTCGTAGCCGGTGAGGAACACGTTGAACCAGAGCGTGGGATAGCCCTGGTCGGTCCAGAGCGTGATGCGCGCGATCTGCGGCGACCGCGAGGTGTTGATGACGGAGAAGATCGTGTTGATGCCCTCGTTCGCCGGCTTGTCGACGTCGACTTCGAAGCGCGGGAGGAGGAGGGTGGCGGCGGGAGACGTGCTGATGTCGCAGCTGGCGCCATTCTCGGTCGCGATCGCCGTCTTTTTTGCAAGCGGCGCCGCCGTCACGAGGGACGCGAGCAGGAGGGCGACCAGAGCGTAAACGCGTCTCATCTTTCTACCGGGACGACAGCGAGCGCGGCGATGAGGAATGGCTCATCGTCCTCGCAAGATAACACGGATCAGGAGGCTCCCCGCCCCGACAGAACCACCGGAATCGTCCGGAGCAGGATCTTGAAATCGAGCGCCGGCGACCAGTTGTCGATGTATTGAAGATCGAGCCGCATCCAGCGCTCGAAATCGACGTTGTTGCGCCCGCTCACCTGCCAGAGGCACGTGAGGCCGGGCTTCATGGAAAGCCGGCGCCGGTGCCACCGGTGGTAAGACGCCACTTCCTCGGGGATCGGAGGCCGGGGGCCGACGAGCGACATGTCGCCCTTCAGCACGTTCCAGAACTGAGGGATCTCATCCAGCGAGAACTTGCGCAGGATTTTGCCCACGAACGTGATGCGCGGGTCGTTCGTGGCCTTGAAGACCGGGCCGGACATCTCGTTCAGATGCTCGACCTCCCCGCGGCGCGCATGCGCGTCTTCGATCATCGTCCGGAACTTGTAGAGCGTGAAGATGCGGCCGTTGAGGCCGATGCGCTGCTGTTTGAAGAGGACCGAGCCGGGCGACGTGAGCTTGATGGCGATCACCGCCAGCACCACCGCCGGCAGGCTCAAGCCGAGAAGGACGCAGGAGATGACGACGTCCAGGAGGCGCTTGAGCGCGAGCTGCGTCTCGTTCGAGGGCGTCGTGGTGAAGGTGAGGAACGGGACGCCTTCCAGCTCTTCGATCTCGATGCGCGCGACGCGGTTCTGGAAGAAGTTCATCGCCACGCGGGTGCGGACGCCGAGCTCCTCGCACATCAGGAAGATCTGCTTCATTTCGTCGAGCTTCTTCCGCGTGACGGCGAACACGACCTCGTCGATCGGCTCCGTGGTCTGCGTCTCCAGGATGCGTTTGAGGTCCGGCACCTGCCCGAAGATCCGATAGCTGGCCCAGCCGTTAGCGAGGCGATGGCCATCGGATACGAAGCCTAAGATCTTGTAACCCCAGTATTTATGCTCTTCGATCATCCGCGCGATCTCCGTCGCGCGGCGCCCGGTGCCGACGATGAGCACCGTCCGGTAGTTCAGGCCCTTCGACCGGACGTAACGGGCCATGGCCCGGAGGACGATCTTCTCGATGATGATCAGCGCCGCGGAGCCGACGCCGAACAGCACGAACCAGACGCGCGACAGCTGGCGGAGGGGCAGTAAATACGCGAGCGTCGCGAGCAGAATGTTGCCCACGAACGCCACGCGGATGATCGTCGCCGCCTCGCGCCGGAGCGGCACGGTGCGGTGGGAGTGATAGCTGTGGTAGCTGAAGAGGAGGACCGACCAGATGATCAGGACCAGCGGATAGACCTTGAGGTACTCCGCGAGGGGGAAGAGGCCGGTCGGGAACTTCTCGGGGGCGAGCTGGGGCAGCGCGAGGTCGCGGACGAAGAAGGCGGCGAAGAACGCAACCGAGGTGAGGGCGAGATCGACGAGGTAAACGATTCTCGCAACCAGCCGCGCTTTTTGTCTGAGCATCTACCCTCGATTTCCGAATGTACTGCAAAACGATGGCGTCCGGTATACGGAGGCGGCGTGAAGTGCGTCTAAGCTAAATTCGCGTGTCATCCTGAGCCCCGGAGAGGGCGAAGGATCTCCTCGCAAGATCCGGGAGATCCTTCGCCGTCTGTGCGGCTCAGGATGACACTTTTCTCAAGACCTCTTCGTACCGATCCGTGACCACGTCCCAGCTGTATCGTTCCGCAGCGCGCTGTCGCGTCCGCTCGCGATCCGGAACGCTTTCGAGCCATTCGCGAAGCATGCCTGAAAGCGTTTCGATGGGCCGGAGTCGGAAGTAACCGACCGCGTCGCCGCCCACTTCCCGATTCTCCGGCGTGTCGTGGGCCAGCACCGCGCCGCCCGAGGCCATCGCCTCGATCATCGCCGGATGCGTTCCGCCCACCTCCGTCGCCTGGATGTACAGCCGCGCATGACGCTGCAGCGTCCGGTAATCCGCGCCGTAGAGCGCGCCGGGAAAGAGAACCTTCGGGCTGGCGTGGCGATGCAACTCGCCGACGAGCTCCGGCGCGTAGAGCCCGCTGCCGAGCATCACGAGCGGCGGCGCGTCGGCAAGTTTTTCGTAGGCCTTCACGACTTCGAGCGGGTTGTTCTCCGGCTCGAAGCGGCTGACATAGAGGATGTAGTCCTCGATGCCGAGACGTTCGCGGATGTCCGTGTCGGCTTCCTGCGGGAAGTCGGCGCCGTACGGAATCATCACCGCCTCGATGCCGTACTGGCGGCGGTAGTAGTCGGCGATGACATCCGCGTCGGCGACGACCTGATCGGAGAACACGACCGAGAACGACTCGCCGATCGCGTAGACGGCTCGGCCGAGGGCGTTCCACTTGCGGCGCTTGCGCTCGATGCCGTCGACGTTGATCGCGACCGGGATCCGCGCCGCGCGAAGCAGCGGGAGCGTGAACGCGTTCGCGGCGTTGCACATCAGGACGGCGTCGAAGTCGCGGCGCAAGGCGTCGAGCGCGGAGAGGAATGTGTGGCTGACGGTCTCGAAGTACTTGCCGCCCGCGCTCGGCAGAACGATGCGGTGGATGCCTTCCCACACGGCCGGGCCGTCCGCGCGGCAATAGACGCTGACCTCGTGGCCGCGCGCGACCAGCCGCTTCCCCAGCTCGGCGGCGAACGTCTCGAAGCCGCCGTAGGCGGGAGGGACGCCGCGCGTGCCGAGGATGGCGAGTTTCATGGGAAACGTGGGCGCGGGCTTCAGCCCGTGCCGGGACGGGCTGAAGCCCGTCCCCACGTGCCCGCTCATCGGAACCACTTCGCGAGCTCGCGATCCGAGACCCGCCGCCGCCGTTGAATCTCGCGCCGCTTCGCCATCACCTTCTGCCGATTCTTCCACAGCCAGGCGAGCGCCGGAAGCGACGTCCGTTCGATCGTCAGCACGGCGCCGAGGGCGACGAGATCGCGGGGGATCTCGAACGGCGCGTGGCGGATGGCCATCCAGAGCGACTCGTTCTTCAGCCGCAGCAGGAAGCGGTTCTTCACCGAGTGCATGTTCACCGCGGGCGCCAGCGAGCGGCGCTTCGCCGGCGTGACCGTCCGCACGTGATACCCGATCGCCGCCGGCACGTACACCGCGCGCCAGCCGAAGACGCGTCCGCGCCACGACAGGTCGGCATCTTCGCGATACGTGTGAAAGTCTTCGTCGAAGACTTCGCCCTGCACGGCGACATCATCGAGGAACTTGCGCGTGTACATCGCTGCCGCGCCCGACACGCCGAACACCTCTTTCGTGACGTTGTCGCCGTCGTCGGCCAGGCCTTGGTCGATGTCGAAGTGGCGGCCCGACTTCGTCATCCGGATGCCTTTCGAATCCACGAGCCCGGTCCCCGTGATCCCGAACCCCTCGGCATTCAGGAGCTTGCCCGTCGCCATCCCCACGTCGTCGTGAAGCTCGGCAGCGAGCAGCGCGGCGTAATCGGGCGAGAGGTACGCGTCGGGATTGCAGAGCAGCACGAGCTCCCCCTTGGCGACGCGCAGCCCCTGATTCACCGCCGCCGCGAAGCCGCGGTTGTCGGGATTGCGGAGGACGATCGCGTCACCGGCGAGCGCGGCGGAGTCATCGGTCGAGCCGTTGTCGACGACGATCAGCTCGATCGGCACGCTCTGCCCGCGGATCCCCTCCAGGCAGCGGCGAAGGAACGGCGCGCTGTTCCAGGTTACGAGGACGACGGAGACGAGTCGGGGCTCCATCGTTTCCACGCTCTCTTCAGCACGTGCCAGTACGCCTTCACCGCGTTCCGCCGTCCCACTTCCGGATGAGCGAACCCCGCGAGGGCCGCCAAGCACCGCAGCGCCATCCCGCCGACGATCACCCACCGCAGCCCTTCGGCCTCGCCGCGCGACAGCCACTTCCGTGCGTAGCGCCACATGTTGCGGTACCACACGTCGATGAACTGCCCCCATGGCATGTGCTCGAGGCTCGCGCCGCCGAAGTGCTTCGCCGCCGCCGAAGGCACGTAGTAAACAGCCTTCCCTGCCTCGGCCAGCCTGCGGCAATAGTCGACGTCTTCGAACCAGGCGGGCGAGAACTGCTCGTCGAGCGGCCCGACTTCCTCGAAGACGCTGCGCCGGATGAGGAGCGCCGCGGCGGCGGGCTGCTCGATCGGTCCCGGCTTGGTGAGGTCGAGATCGCGCGCCCGGTAGTGCGCGGTCGCGCCGTTCGCCGGGAAGAGCTTGTCGAGGAGGAGGATCTCCGACGCCAATGTGCCGAGGGTCGGGAGGCGGCGGAGCTGGAACTCGCGCTGGGAGTCGCCGCTCTCGTTCTCCAGGAGCGGCGCGGCGGCAGCGATCTCCGGATGCGACTCCAGAAACGCGGCGAGCTTCGTGAGCGCGCCGGGGGCGAGCTCGCAATCGGGGTTCAGGAGGAAGACATATTCGCCGCGCGACTGGCGGAACGCGCGGTTCGTGCCGGCGGCAAAGCCGGCGTTCTCGGCCGAACGGAGGACCTGGACGTCGTCGACCGTGATGTGGTCGAGCGTCCGGTCGGCCGAGGCGTTGTCGTAGATGAGGACTTCGTAGGAGAGGCCTTCGCAGGCGGCGGCGAGGGAGCGAAGGCAGCGGTCGATCCAGCGCTCGCTGTTCCAGGTGACGATGAGGATCGAGACGTCGATGGCGCGCGGCGTCACGCGCAGGTGCGCAGCCTGCGTGGGCTCGCTTCCGAGATCGGAAGCCTCGTTCCAGATCAGTCGCCTTGCTTCTGCCATTCCTTCACTGCGTCGACCAGCGGCCGGGTCACGACTTCCCACGCGAACCGTGGGCGTATGCGTTCCAGATTCTGTACGCATTGGGCGTAGAAACTGTCGTCGGTCAGGAGCTTCCGCACCGAGCGTGCCACCGCATCGACGTCCTGGGCCGGAACGACGATGCCTAGGCCCTCGCGGTGGACCAGGTCTGCTGCGAATCCTTCTTCCGTAGCCACGACGGGGACCCCCGCCGCCAGGGCGTCGAAGAGTCGGGTGCGAATCGAATGACGAGCCTCCGCCGTTGGCCGGTGCAGCATCATAGCGATTTTGCCGGACCGCAACCACGACAATCGCTCCTTGTATGGTACCCACTCCGCGTTCGCCGCCACGTACGGGACGCCCCGCGCCAGCATGGCGTCGAAGCGCGTCTCCCGGCTCCGGTCGACGGCATGCGGATTCGGTCGGGCCCGCCCCATGAACAGGAGCCGGCAGCGCAATCCTTCATGGTTCAGCTTCACCACCGCGTCGATGGCCGTGACCGGGTCGAGCCACTCCCACACTCCCCCACCCCAGACCACGATGTTGTCCTTCGCCGGCGCGCACCGTTTCACCTCGAGCATGTCGACCCCGAACGGCACCTCGATCCACGGCGTGTCGTTCGTCTGCATCGACTCGTACCACTCCCGCTGCTGGGGCGTGGCGCACATCAGGAGGTCGGCGTTGCTGAGCGCGTAGCGAAGGCGGAACCACTCGGCGGCGAGATGGATGTTCTGGCGCAGCGCGGGCCGCGCACCGTAGAGCTCCCGCAGTTCCAAAACGAGCGGGTCGAAGAGGTCATAGACGATGCGTTGCCCGCGCCGCTTCCGAAATCCTCGGTGTGGCTGCCCAATCAATACCGAAGCCTCGGACAAAATGCGCCGCGCAGCCGGCGTCTCGCGGGAGACGAGCTGCGTGGGGAAATGCTTCCCCAGCTCGCGTGCGAGATAAGTCGCACGGATACCCGGCCCCGCCATGCGGTCACCGACGGTATCGGGCGTGGCTACGACAACCGTGAACACAGACCGGCGATCATGCCACGAAGCGAGGAGCGTCCGCGCAGGAGGAGCTTGGCGTCTTCCCAAAGGAGGGCGCCGATGCGCCCGACGCCGGGATGGAGCCTCGCGACCCAATAACGGTTGCGCGTCCGGAGATAGAGCGCTCGCACCCGTTTCGCCGACTGCGACCCTTTATGCGTCGCCTTCGCCTCGCCCACGACTCGCAACTTCCAACCCCCTTCGAGCAGTCTTGCCGAAAGCTCGACGTCCTCGTAGTAGGCGAAGAAGCGCTCGTCGAAACGCAGCAGCTCGCGGCGATAGAGCGTCGCCGTCGCGCTGACGCCCCACGCGTTCGCGCCGCGCGTCTGGCGATACGTTCCGTTCGAAACATCGATCCCCGCCCCATCGACCGACCCATCCTCGGCGCGCAAGACGGTCTGGACGGCAGCCGTCTTTTCGTCCATCGCGCCGAGGACGGTGGCGAGCCAGTCGCGGTCGAGCACGACGTCGTTGTTGATGAGCGCCACGAAGGTCGACGTCGCCAGCGTCACGGCCGCATTCGCGCCGCCGGCAAAGCCGAGGTTCGTCTCGCTGCGCGCGGTGGCGTTCGGCGTCGGATGCGTGGAGCCGTTATCGAAGACGATGATTCGCCGGAACGCGACGGTTTGCGCGCGGAGCGAGGCGAGGCAGGCGCCTAACATCGCGCCGCCGTCGAGGTCGAGGACGATCGCGTCAACGTCCATCGCGGTCCATCCTGTCGAGGATCACGCCGCCGGCGATGACCCGGATCTCCACCGGCCCGTTCGCCGGCACGTTCACCGGTAACGGCACGTAGTTCTCGCCCGTTGCGGGCAAGCGGTACAGCTGATTGGCTACGGAAAGCGCGGCCCCTTGCGGCGCGCGCACCTGCATCGTCCACTCTCCCTTGCGCGCGTTCACGACGAGCGCGTCCTGCTCGCGCAGGAGCCACCCGCCGCGATACGCGAAACGCGCGACGGTGTACTCGGGCGGATAGAGCTCGCCGCCGCGATGCTCCACGTGCGCATCTTCGAACTGCACGTGCGACGGCGGACGCGCCGCAGCCAACGCGACGGCGGCGATCGCGATCGTGGCCAGCGGCGCCGCGACGTCCCAACGCTTCCTCAGGACGAGCAACACGGCGACGACCGCGACGGCGATCCACGCCGCCTCGTTCATCCGGATGAAGCTCGGGAAGAAGCGCGAGTAATCGAGATGCGTCGCCTCCGACAGCCACTCGCCCGCCGGCGTCTCACCGTTCGCGATGTGGAACAGCCGCCACGGATATGCGACGCCGTGCGCGACGAGGCCGATCGTCCAGGCCGCGATCACCGCGACCACGCCCGTCGGCACGCGGCGCCAAAGCGCGGCGGCACCGAGCGCCAGCACCGGCATCACGAACACGATGTAGCGCAACGGCGGCGACCAGCCGCCATGCCATTCGTCGCGCGGCAGTAAATAGACGATGTAAAGCGCCGACGCGATCATGCCGAGGCGGAAGGCTTCGGGCATGCGACGCCAGCGGAACAGCGAGGCGAGACCCAGCAGATAGAACGGAGCCTGGAAGAGAAGGCCGGCCGCGCCGTCGACGAGGAGGCCGAAAAGGCCGAAGAGATACTTCTGCGGCGCATACGGCAGGAGCTCCCGCCAGTGATGGACGTTCGTCACGCTGCCGGAGATCGAGAAGACGATCGCCGCCGGAACCGCGGCCAACGCGAGCACGAGCAGCACGACGCGTTTGCGCCGGAACGTCATCGCCGCGAGCGGCACGCCGACGAGCAGGAAACGCAGCTTCAGCAGAACCAGGCCGAGGATTGCGGGGAGCCAATGCTTCGGCCGCTCTTTGCGAACGCCGCGCAGCGCCTCCACGAAAAACCACGCGCCCGGAACCTCGGGCCAGATGCGCGCGGCGTAGAAAAGCACCGGCGGCGCGAACGCGAAGAAGGGGAAGACGGCGCGGATCGTCGCCTCTTCGATGCCTTCTTCTTCCATCAGCTTGACCGTCGAGCGCACCAGGAGCATGCCGAAGATCGCGATCACCGCGACCGCGCCGGGCAGGCCGGCGACGAGATAGCCGGGGATCAACAGGATCGGGAGAAACGGCTCGTGACGCGACGGCCGTTCGCCATGCGGCCCGAGTGGATCGCCCGCTTGCGGACCGAGGTCGGTGCGGCCGGTGGCGGAGTGGGCGAGATCGCGGTACTGATTCGCGAGATCGAGGTCGTGATCCTTCACCAACGACTCGCTGGCGAGAAGGTAGTACGGCTCGTCGCCGTCGATCGGCGCCTGCAACATCGCGGGCACCATCAACGCGTAGAGGAGCGCCGCGAGCACGGCGGCACGATTCGCCGACCACTGCACGTCCTGCGCGTTCGCCAACACGAGCGCGAACGCCGCGAGCTTGAGGGTGAAGAAGAGGATGAGTGCAAAGTGCGCGTCGATCTTCAGCTGCGGAGCGATGGCCCAGGCGAAGACGTCGGCCGCGATCTCGAACGCATACCACTTCGCCAGCAGCGGCCGGCGAAAGACGACGAGCGGCAGCGCGAGGAAAACGAGGGCGATCGTCATTCGAACGCCTCGATCTGCAGGCGCACGTCTTCGTGCAGCCCGCTCTCCGCGCGGACGGTGATCTTCTTCGCGTTCGCCGGCAACGGAACGCGGCCGGCGAGATCGATCCACGCCTCGTATCCGTAAGCGCGCAGCTTCCCGGCCGGATCGGCGGGCAACGGGTTGCGCGACGCGTAGAAATGCTCGCGGCGTATCGCGCCCCAGTCGGCGACGTCGCCGACGCGGATGGGGCGATTTTCGAGATGTCCGAGGAGCGTGCCTCGCTTCAGGCGGGAGGCGTTGGAGGCGGAGAGGACGAGCCAGTGGAGGTTGTACGGCACGTCGAGCGTCGTCGACTGGCCGGGCGCGAGCGCGATGTGCACGCCGTGCCGCGGCCGCTCCGCGCGCGGAATCAAGGGCAGCAGCGACATCCCACGCGCGAGCACTCCCGACCACGGAAAGAACGTGAGCATCAACGCGACGAGCGTCGCGCCGACGATCGCCGGCAGGCGCGGTTTGACAAACAGCACGATCGCCGCGACGACGAACGGCAACGCAACGGTGCGCAACGGAATCGCCGGCGTGACCAACGCGGCGCCGATCGCCACCGCGACGACGATCGTCCGCCCTCCTCCCGCCCACACGATCGCGAGCGCGCCGAGCATCACGAGCAGTTCGCGGACGACGTGTGTCGGCGGGATCCAGCGCAGCAGCAAGAGCGCCGCGACGACGATCGCCACAGCGCGCGGACGATTCAGTTCGGCCACGAGCAACGTCGCGGCAAACGCGAGCCCGACGATCAATCCGTAAGCGAGCAGTCTTTGCGACTCGTCGCCGATCGCGACCGCGGCCACGGCGAGCAACGGCAACGCGGCGAGAATCGCCGGCGTCCACCGATCGGCAAGCATTGCGATCAACGCGACGACGAGGCCGACGAACGGCAGCGCGCGGTCGATCGGCGTTGCCTGCGGCGCCACCGCGAACAACGCGGCCGCCGCGGCGAGGCTACTCGCGACTCGCAGGCTCAAGACTCGGATTCCGGACCCAGTCCGGATCGGGTTTCCGGACGAAGTCCGGATCGAACCCTTCGATGGTTTCGTTGGTGAGCGCCGCGCGATAGACGAGCCGCGCATCGCCCTTCAGCCGGACGTCCCGCACCTCGCCGCCGGAGATCTCGAACGAGACCTCGAGCGCGATGCCGCTGCGCGTCAGGACGGTCACCGGCGACTTCACCTTCTGATACAGCGCGCTCGTCGCCACCGACGCCACGACGCCCGAGCCGCAGGCGAGCGTCTCGCCCTCGACACCGCGCTCCCACGTCCGGACGTCGATCGCGCGCCAGTCGCGGATCTGCACGAAGTTCACGTTCGCGCCCCCTTCGGCCGCGAGATCGGGATGATGGCGAATCGCCCGCCCGAGCGGATCGATGTCCTGTTGCCAGAGATCGCGCCGCAGGAAGACGACGTAGTGCGGCACGCCGACGAGCAGCGAGTTGCCACGGATCGTCTGCTCACCGACGCGTAGCGGGCGGTCGGGGCGGAAGTTGCGCGGGGAAGGAAGGGACAGCGTCACGGCGCCGCCGTCCGAGACCTCTGCGCCGAGAACGCCCCAGCCGGTTTCGATGGTCATGCGCTTTGGGGCGATCACATTCAGGAACGCGAACCGCGCCGCGCAACGTGTCCCATTCGCGCAGAAGTCGGCCTCGGAACCATCGGCGTTCAGGTAACGCATCCGGAACGTGGCCCGAGCAGACGTCTCGATGAGGATGAGGCCGTCGGCGCCGACGGAGAGACGGCGCGTGCAGATCCGCTTCGTCAGCTCCCGCGGGCTGGTGATCCGGCCGGCGCGGTTGTCGATGACGACGAAGTCGTTCCCCGCCCCCGCCATCTTCGCGAACTGCAGCGGATCTTGTTTACCAGGATGCGTTTGGCCGAAGCCTCTCATCGGGAAATTGTTTCGCCTCAGGCGCCGGTTTGAACGCGGCGGTCCTGTATTCTCGCACGTAACAGAACGCCGGGAGCGGGACGGCCGTCTACATTACGCAGCACCCGGGAGCACTGTTTGCGCCATATTGTCCGCTACGCCGCCACGGCCGCTGTCGCCGTCCTCAGCCTCCTTCCCGCCCGCGCCCAGCAGGCGCCGTCCACCCCCTCCCAGCCCCAGGCCAACACCCCTCTCGGCAAGCTCGTCGAGACCATCGACGTGAAGGTCATCGGCGTCGACGTCGTCGTCACCGACAAGAAGGGGAACATCATCAAGGGTCTGACGAAGGACGACTTCGAGATCTACGAGAACAACCGTGCCGTTCCCATCACGAACTTCTACGAAGTGGACGGGCCGAAGACGAGGGGCGGCGGGCCGGCTGTCGAGCCGGAGCCGCAGCCAACGACCGCCGCGGCGACGCCCACGCGCCAGGAGATTCCGGACAACCTCAAGCGCCGCATCATTTTCTACATCGACAACCTGTCGATGGCCCCCTTCAACCGCAACCGCGTCTTCTCCCAGATGAAGGAGTTCGTGAAGACGTCCATGCGCCCCGGCGACGAGGCGATGATCGCGACCTTCAACCGTTCGATGAAGGTGCGCGTGCCGTTCACGAAGGATCCGGTGCAGATCCAGCAGACGCTCGACGTGATCGCCGGCGAATCGGCGCTCGGCCTCTCCAACCGCAGCGAGCGGAAAGACGTCGAGGATCGCATCCGCGACGCGCAGGACTACACGTCCGCCCTCGCCTCGGCCCGCACTTACGCGTCTTCGGTAGAGCACGACCTCCGCACCAGCGTCGCTTCGATCAACGCGCTCATGGGCACGCTGGCCGGCGTCGAAGGCAAGAAGATCCTCGTCCTCACCTCGGAAGGCTTCCCGATGCAGCCCGGCCGCGAGATGTTCTACTTCATCGACGACGTGGCGAAGGAGAAGGGCTGGTCGCAGGGCAGCACGATGCTCGAAGGCATGAGCTTCGACGCGCACTCGCTGATCCAGGACGTGGCGAAGACCGCGAACGCGAACAACATCACGATGTACACCATCCACGCCGCGGGCCTCTCCGCCGGCAACGAGATGTCGGCCGAAAACGACCGCCCCGTTTCGTTCCAAGTGTCGCAGGCCGCTCTGTCGAACACGACCGACTCGATGCTGATGATGGCCGACATGACCGGCGGCCTCGCCTCCACCCAGACGAACAACTTCAAGGAAGCTTTCAACAAGATCAACCGCGACCTCGACTCGTACTACTCGCTCGGCTACCGCGGCAGCTTCGAACGCGTGGACCGGCAGAAGAACCTCGAGGTGAAGATCAAGAACAAGAATTACGTGGCCCGGGCCCGCACGTCGTTCGTCGAGAAGTCGACGTTCGCCGAGATGAGCGACCGCGTGATCGCGAACCTTCTCTACAAGACGAAAGAGAACGACCTGAAGATCCTGGTGAAGGCGAACCCGCCCCGGCCGGCCGACGACGATCTGTTCCGCGTCCCCATCGAGGTGCAGATCCCGATGGAGAGCCTGACGTTCCTGCCCCAGGGCGAGAACGGCTACGCGGGCGGCTTCGACGTGTACGTGGTGGTGGGCGACCGGAACGGCGACATGTCCGACGTGAACCGCCAGTCCCACCAGATCCACATCGACGCCGACAAGCTCGCCGCGACGAAGGGCAAGTACTACTCTTACGAGCTCGAGCTGCTGATGGAACGCGGCCTGAACAAGATCTCGATCGGCGTAGTGGACGAGATCTCGAACACGAGCGGCTTCGCGCGCGAGCAGATCCTCGCGCAGGATTTGCGGTAGCGGGTTCGGTGGAACGCACTGGGTTGATCGCTCGATCAACCCAGTGCTCTCAAAGTTCCGACGTCACCGACTGGCGTTCTCCGCCTCATCCGAAGAGGCGTTCCGGCCGCCAAGAACCTTGTCGGAAATCCGAAGAAGTTCTTGCTCGATTCTGTGCACATCGGCTGACATGTCGCCGATCCTCGCTCGAAGATCGAAGAGGAGCGTCTCCACTGTCGTGCGAAGGATCTCGCCAACTGCGCGATCGATGTGTGCCGACAGCTCTTCGATCAGCTGCCGTTGCATCTGAGAGGCATCGACAACTGCAGAAATCTGCTTCGTGCTCCCGTCAGGGTGCAGTACGCGAGCGACGTGCGCTGCCGCCGCTGATGCGTCATCGACCACGAAATCCACGCCCTCGCCATAGCCGCCTCCGGGCTCGGCGACGCCATATCCGACTCCCGGCCTCCACTCAATCGAGGCCACACGACCGAAGCGCTGCACGTCCACCCACCAAGTCCCCTCGGGCGAAGAAGGGGCATCTACGGTGAACGTCGCATCGACAATTCTTCGGCGGACTTGGCGCTCGAGCTCCTCGACTGCGGCTAAGGCTTCCATACGTTTTCTCCGTCTGCCCCAACTTACGAAACAGGACTCGATCGAGAAGACCTCTGATTTCTATTGCGCCATTAACCCTGACGAAGTGTTATGAGCGCGGCTACGGTATCTCACAACCTCTGTTTTCCCAGGCACTTCGCGTCGGCTATCGCTTTGCGGCGGATACATGCGGCCATCGGTCATCCACCGCGTTGGATCCGCAGGAACATCGGTGAGCTCGTCCTCCACGGCAGTCAAGGTCGTAGCGATCAACTGCAGCGCTGCTTCGGCGGAGTCAACTGCGGGAGCTGCAGCCAACCGTCGAAAGAGCTCCTCCAGCCGTTCCTGCTTGGACATAGCCACGTACTCAGGATACGAAAATCGTGATCGCTGCAGCGTCGCATCTCACGAGTCGCTCGCCATCTCCACTCACGGTAGCTGACGCGCTCCCGTCCCAAATCGCCCCCCGAGGGACGCGCAAATCCCGCCGAGGACAGGCGGTAGAGAATTCGGGCCGTCTTTTCCGCGTGAGACATGCTCACGGCGGAGATGACGATCATGAACTTCGACATCGAGCTGACGCGGCTCGAGCGGGCTGCGGCCGATCCGGATCCGGAGACCACGGCCGCAATTTGGACGAGCGCGGCCACTGTGTTGCGCGAGCGGACGTATTGGACCGAGGCGGGGGCGGTGCGGGTGCACGTTGCGTGGCCGAGGTTTTCCGAGGAGCCGACGATGCGGTTTCCGTTGCGCGTAGCGGACGATCGAGAACGAGGCGACGTGCGCGACCTCCCGGCATTCGTCGAGCTCTTCTTCCACGACGCCTTTCTCGCTTTCAACCTCGCCGTGCCTGGCTCGTTCAGCGCAATCGTTTCGACCATGAACCCCGACTACCGCGTCCGCGAGCTGACGCTCAGCGCGCAGGTCTTCGAGCTTGGAGGGATCGCGGCCGCGCGCGATGGCGGCCCACCCATCCGCCCGCTCCCCCTCCTCGACGCCGTCCAATGGCTCGACGCCCTCGACCTCGGCGCGCAACAACTCGCGATGAACGGCATCGCCCAGGCGCTCTTCCATCTGCTGCACCTCGCGCGCAGTCCCGGCGACGATTCGCTGTCGCTCATCCGCATCACGCAGGCGCTCGAGGCGCTCGGAACGCCGATGCCCGCCGCCGTCCTCGCGGTGCGCGACGCGATCGCCTACGGCTCCGCGCCCGTCGTGCATCCGATGCACGACGAAGTGCTCGACCCGCGCGTCGACGAAGCCGTCGATTGGATCGAAGCGGTCGACATCGCCTCGGCGATTCTGGTCGCGACGCTGCAAACGCGGGTGCGGCGTCAGCAGCTGCGTTAAAAACACGGAACAGCAAACTCTCTGCGCCTCTGGTCGCCGAGGCTGGGCCAACCAACGCTGCCGGCCGTGCCGGCCTACAGCCGCGGGTCCACCGGCTCGCTCTCCAACGCCAGCACGCCGAACACGCACTCGTGCACGCGTCGTAGCGGCTCGCGGGCGACGAAGCGTCGCAGCGCCTCCACCCCCAGCGCGAACTCGCGCATCGCGAGCGAGCGTTTGCCGGCGAGGCTGCGTTTCCGCAGACGGGGCAGGTTCGCCGCCGATGAATACTCGGGGCCGTAGATGATGCGCAGGTATTCGGCGCCGCGGCACTTCACCGCCGGTTGCACGATGCCGCGCCGGCCGCGGGTGATGAAGTCGAACGGCTTGACGACCATCCCTTCACCGCCGTTCGCGGTGAGA
>JAFAVZ010000107.1 GCA_019242175.1 Acidobacteriota bacterium | reverse complement strand
GCGCATCGAAGAGACGCTGCCGACGCTGAAGCTGCTGCGCGAGAAAGGCTGCAGCGTCGTCGTCGCGTCGCACTTCGGCCGCCCGAAAGGCAAACGCAACGAGAAGTACTCGCTCGCCCCGGTGCGCGCAAAGCTCGCGGAGCTCCTTGGCGCGGACGTGCAGTGGGCCGATGACTGCGTCGGCGTCGATACGTCCGGCCTGAAGGCGGGCGACGTCATGCTGCTCGAGAACCTCCGCTTTCACGCCGAGGAAGAATCGAACGGGGAAAGCTTCGCGGTCGAGCTGCGCAAGCTCGCGGACGTCTACGTCAACGATGCGTTCGGCGCCTGCCATCGCGCGCATGCCTCGATCGAAGCTCTGCCGCGACTCTTCGGCAAAGACACCAGCGCGGGGGGCCTTCTGCTCCGGCGCGAGTTGCAATTCCTCCAGCAGATCACGAACGTCGACCAGCGCCCCTTCGTCGCCCTCCTCGGCGGCGCGAAAATCGCCGGCAAGATCGAGCCGCTCGAAGCGCTCGTGAAGCTCGCAGACACGGTGCTGATCGGCGGCGGCATGGCCAACACGTTTCTCGTCGCGAAAGACGTGGAAATGGGCGGCTCGCTCGTCGACCAGGATTCGCTCGAAGTCGCCAAACGCATCCTCGGCGGCAAAGAGCGCGCGGAAGTCGTTCTGCCGGTCGACCTCGTGGTCGCCGACGACCTCGCCAACCCGACGAAGATCGAGACGGTCGACGTGGAGAACGGGCTGGAGGCGGCGCAGAAGGCGTTCGACATCGGGCCGAAGACGGTCGCGGATTACGGCAGCCGGCTGAAAGCAGCGAAGATCATCTTCTGGAACGGCCCGATGGGCGTGTTCGAGAGGGAGGCATTTGCGAAGGGGACGATGGCCATGGCTCAGGCGATGGCCGGGAACGGCGACGCGACCACGGTGGTCGGCGGCGGCGAGTCGGTGGAGGCGGTGAAGGCTTCCGGGCTCGCAGATCGCATCACGCACATCTCGACCGGCGGCGGCGCCTCGCTCGAGTTCATCGCCGGCGAGAAGCTGCCGGGCGTCGAAGTGCTTCGCAAATAGAGATGGCTCAGGAGATCGAGGTCAAATTTCTGCTGCGCGACCGCAACGAGCTGACGCGCAAGCTTCAGGAGCTCGGGGCCCAGCGCCTCTACCCCGAGACGTTCGAGGACAACATCGTGCTCGACCGGCGCGGCGAGCTGCGCACGAAAGGCGCGCTGCTGCGCGTCCGCAAGTTCGGCAAGTACGCGCTGGCGACGTTCAAGGGCCCGATGGCGATCGAGGGCGGGATCAAGAGCCGTGAGGAAGTGCAGACCGGTGTCGAGTCCTTCGAGCTGGCCATCCAGCTCTTCGACTCCCTCGGCTACAAGCCGGTGTTCCGCTATCAGAAATACCGCGAGGTATGGCGCGTGCACGATGCGGAAGTCGTGATCGACAGAACGCCGATCGGAGACTACTTCGAGATCGAGGGACCGATGGACCAGATCCGCACGATCGCCGGCGATCTCGGCATGAACATGGAGCACGCGCTGCGACAGTCTTACGCCGACCTTTACCGCCAGGCGCGGCGCACGCGCGCCGACCTGCCGGAGCACATGGTCTTTCCGCCGGAGCAACTTTGACGGCGAGAGGGATGATCCTGGCCGCAGGCTTCGGCACGCGGCTCCGCCCGATCACGTTCCGGCTGCCGAAGCCGATGGTGCCGATCGCGAACCGGCCGCTCATAGCGTACGCCGTCGAGCAGTATCTGCGCGCCGGCATCGACGAGATCGTCGTGAATCTGCATCATCTGCCGGAGCCGATCGAGCGCTATCTCTCCGACGCGTTCGACGTGCGTTTTCACTTCTCGCGCGAGCCGGAGATCCTCGGCACGGGCGGTGGCGTGCGCAAAGTGCGCGAGCTGCTCGCGGACGAGTTCTTCCTGGTGAACGCCGACACGATCCAGTTCCCCGACTACGCGGCGCTGCACGAGGCGCGCGGCGACGCGCTCGCGGCGCTCACGCTGCGCCATCCGCCGGCGGGCGATCGCTTCACGGCGGTGCATCTCGACAACGGCGTCATCACCGGATTCGGCTCCGGCCGCGGCGAGGCGTTGATGTTCTCCGGCTCGCATTGCATCAGCAACCGGATCTTCGACTGGCTGCCGGAGAAGGACTTTTCGGGCATCGTCGACGAAGGCTACATCCCTGCGATGAACAACGGCGAGACCGTGGCCGGCCTGCTCGACGACGATCCGCGCTGGTTCGACATCGGGACGCCGCAACGCTACATGTCCGCCTCGCGCGCGATCCTCGATCACACGCTGCGCGGCGCGATGGATCTCCCGCCGGAGACGGGCATCCACGGCGACTCGCTCGTGCACGAGAAAGCGCGAGTGACGGGCAGCGTGCAACGCAGCGTCGTGGGCCGGGACAGCGCGATCGAGGGAACGCTCGAAGACACGTCGGTGTGGGACGGATGCCGCATCGGCGAAGGCGTCGTGCTGCGGTCGTGCATCGTCGGCCACGGCGTGGAGCTGACCGAGCCGGAGACGTTCGAGAATGCGGTGATCGTCCGGTCGGACACGGGCCTCGACGTCGTGCAGATGTAGTGCTCGCCGGCTTGAGGTAACCTACTTCTTCCGTCCATGCCACCCGAGCCTTTGCAGCGCCGGAGCGTCGTCCCCGTCTTCCTCGTGGAAGGCCTCGCCGGCCTCGCTCTCCTCCTGGTCCTGACCTGGACGGAGCGCGAGCAAACGGCGGCCATCCTCCACTCGCTCGGGCCCAACGCGCCGATCCTCATCGCCATCCTGGCCGGCTTCACCGCGGCGATGACGCTCCTCCGTTTCGAGCTGACGGAAGTCATCTACGTCTCCCTCGTCGCCACCTCCTGCATCGCCGTCTTCCCCCTTCTCGGTCCGGTGCTCGGCTCCTGGGTCGCGCTCCTCGCGAGCATGACCGCGCGCCTCGCCTCACTCCTGCGCAAGCCGAAACGCACCTTCGAGGAAGCCGTGCGCATCGTGCCCGGCCTGTTCGCGGTTTACGGCGTCCCGTTGATGGCTGCGTCGTGGGTCTACGAGGCGATGGGCGGCGAGCTCCCGCTCCTCCATCCGACGCCGCAGGCCGCGTTGCGCGCGGCCGTCGGCGGGATCGTGCTCATCGTCATGAACAACCTGATGATGTTCATGCCCGCGCGCACGTACGGCTACTCCGTGCCGCGCGTGTTCCGGCTGTACGCAATCGACTCCTCGATCTATCTCGTCACGCTGCCGTACGCGGTGGTGACGTCGCTCGCCTATGGCAGCATCGGGTGGGGCGGCGTGCTCGCGCTCGCGTTCACCGGCGCGGTGGCGAACTTCGTCGCCGGCAATCTCTCGTTGCTACGGGCGAAGAGCCAGCAGCAACTGCAACGCCTCGCGTCGCTGACGAACATCGGCAAGACGATCTCCCTGCGTTACACGACCGATCAGCTGTTGATGGCCATCTACACCGAGTGCAAGAAGATCGTCGACTGCAGCCTGTTCACGATCGCGCTGCTCGACGAGTCGACAAACGAGCTCTCCTTCGAGCTCGACGTGCGCGACCACGTGTTCCTGCCCAAGGACCGCATCCCGGTCGGCGAAGGCCTCAACTCCTGGGTCGTGAAGCATCACCAGCCGCTCCTCGTCGGCAGCGTGCGCGACGAGAAGCGCTTCGGCGTGAAGGCCGTGCAGGATACGAAGAAAACCGAGTCGTGGCTCGGCGTCCCGATGATCGCGCGCGACCGCGTGATCGGCGTCATCTCCGTCGAGAGCTACGGCAAACACGCGTTCACCCACGACGACATGATCCTGATGACGGCGATCGCGAATCAGGCCGCTGTCGCCATCGAGAATCAGCAGCTCTACAAAGACCTCGAGGGCCTCACGTACGCGCTCGAGGCGCGGGTGATGGACCGCACGAACGAGCTGCGCGAGGCGAACCTTCGCTTGATGGCCGCCGACCGTTCGAAGAACCAGTTCCTGGCGAACATGTCCCACGAGCTGCGCACGCCGCTGAACTCGATCATCGGCTTCTCCAGCGTGCTTCTGGAGTCGACGCGCAACGCCATCGCACCGCGGTTCTACAAGTTCCTGGAGAACATCCACGCCGCCGGCAATCACCTGCTGGAGCTGATCAACGACATCCTCGATCTCTCGAAAATAGAGGCGGGGAAGATGGAGCTGCGGCCGGACGTGTTCGATCTCCACGAAACGCTCGCCGCCGTCGAGCGCGTGATGAAAGGCTTTGCCGCGGAGGCGAACGTGCGCATCGTCTCCTTCATCGACGCCGACGTCCCGAAAGTGCGGCTCGACGAAGGACGCCTCAAGCAGATCCTCTTCAACCTGCTGTCCAATGCGGTGAAGTTCTCGCCGAACGGCGGGCCGGTGGAAGTCGGCGTGCGGCGCGTGCCGAAGGCGCTCTCGCCCATCGGCGTCGATGCCGTGCGCATCGACGTGAGCGACCAGGGCATCGGCATCCAGCCCGACGACCTGCAACGCATCTTCGACGAGTTCTACCAGACGGAGCAGGGCCGCCGTTCCCGCCGCGGCGGCACCGGCCTCGGCCTTTCGCTCACCCGCAACTTCGTGGAGCTCCATCACGGCACGATCGAGGTGCAGTCGACGCCCGGCCAGGGCTCCTGCTTCTCGCTCTATCTGCCCGTCAACTACGACGAGTCGAAGCCGGTTCCGATGATGCAGCCTCCGCGGCCGACCGCACGCGCGGCGCCGAGCGCGTAGCGCCACGGCTGCATGGCGGCTATACTCCGCGCCCTATGTCGAACCGCACCTTCACCATCATCAAGCCGGACTCGGTCCGCAAAGGCAATTTCGGAAAGATCGTCAGCCGTCTCGAGGAGCAGGGCTTCCGCATCCTCGGGCTGAAGAAAGTCGCGCTCACCCAGCGCCAGGCGGAAGGCTTCTACGCCGTGCACAGCGAGCGTCCGTTCTACAAGGACCTCGTTTCGTACATGACGTCCGGCCCCGTCTACGTGGCCGCGCTGCAGAAGGAAGGCGCCGTCGCCTCGCTGCGCACCGCGATGGGCGCCACCGACCCGAAGAAGGCAGACGCCGGATCGATCCGCGCCGAGTTCGGCGAGTCGATCGAGCAGAACGCGATCCACGGCTCGGACTCGGATGAGAACGCGAAGAACGAGATCGCGTTCTTCTTCGCGGAATCGGAACTGAGCGACTGAGAAACGTGGGAACCGGCTTCAGCCGGTTCCGGAGCGGGCTGAAGCCCGCTCCTACATTCAGTTCCCCACGATGATCGCCGAGATCCCGTTCTCCTCCAGGGAGGTACGCGCGCGGATCGCATCCGCGCGCGTATCGAACGGCCCGATCCGCACGCGATAGAGCTCGTCGTGGGAGACGAAGCTCTGCTGCCCGATTTTCGTCAGCCGATCCTGCAGCAGCTTCGCGTTCGCCTCGACGGAGAACGCTCCCACCTGCACGAAGAACTTCGCGATCTCCTTCGTCGAGATCCGCTTCGTCTCCGTCTCCCGCTTCTCGGTCTGGAGCTGCTCGTCGAGCTTCGCCGACGCCTCGTGCCCCGGCGCTGACGCCACCGCGTCGCTGCCATCGAGCGGAACGTTCTCGATCGTCTTGCCGTCGGCCGAGACCTGCTTGCGCGTCTCGACGCCGCGATGCACTTCCACGACCTCGATGCCGAACTTCGAGTCGTCCGGCTTCGCCTCGATCTCGTTCGGCGGCGGCGCGGACTCCGTCGTCACCACGATCGGCGTCGATGGACGCGGCGCGGGAGCCGGAGTGGGCGCCGGCTTCGCGCGCGCCACATCGGTCGGCGAAACGGGCGCGGTTGCGGCCACGACCGGCACCGCCGGCACATTCGCTCCCGGCCCATCGGCGATCGTCACCACGTACGGCGCAGGCGCCTCGTACTCGCCCTTGCCGACTTTCACCACCGTGACGTCGACGTCGCCCTTGCCCGGCTCGATCAATCCGATCTGCTGCGCCGCGGCGTACGAGAGATCGATCATTCGGTCACCGACGAACGGCCCGCGGTCGTTGATACGCACCCGCACGAGTTGGCCGTTCTTCGCGTTGCGCACGTCGACGACGGTGCCGAACGGCAGCGTGCGGTGCGCGGCGGTGAGGAGCATCGGATCGAAGATCTCGCCGTTCGCCGTGGTGCGACCCGCGAACTCCTGCCCGTACCAGCTCGCAATCCCGTGCAGCACTTCGGTCGGCTGCGGCGCCACGGCGACCGTCGTCGCACAACCGTAGGCAACGAAGAGCACGATTCCGACGCACGCAAGCCGCCTTCTTCGAGACGTCATCGCACTCATCGCTCGCGCGAGCGCAGAGCTCCGTGAAGGCTTGGCCAACCAGCGCTGCGGGCCGTGCCCGCTCATACGCGGACCTCGCCGACTTCGTCGTCGATCTGTCCTTTTTCCTTGGTGAGAATCGGATCGACGTCCCCGATCAGGAACCTTTCCGTCTGTTGCTTCGCCAGGCCGGTGTAATTCTCCGCCACCGAGAGCCGCGCAATCGCCTCGCGGTCGATGCCGAACAACTCGTCCTTCGCGATGCGGTCGAAGAGATCGTTCTCCGCGGCGCCGCGTTTCAGTTCATCCGCGGCAGCCTGAGAGTGGATGCGCACGCGCTCGTGCAGCACTTGCCGATCGCCGCCGCGTTGCACGCCTTCCATCATCAGATTCTCGGTCATCAGGAACGGCAGCTCGCGCCGCACGTTCGCCGCGATCACTTCCTCGTGCACGACGAGGCCGGCCACGACGTTGTCGTAGATCAGCGCGATCGCATCCGCCGCCAGGAAAGCCTCGGGGATGGCGACGCGCCGATTCGCCGAGTCGTCGAGCGTCCGCTCGAACCACTGCGTCGCGGCTGTGAGCGCGGGATTGAGCGCGTTCACGATGAGATGCCGCGAGAGCGCATCGATCCGTTCCGCGCGCATCGGATTGCGCTTGTACGCCATCGCCGACGAGCCGACCTGCTCCTCCTCGAACGGCTCCTCGATCTCACGCAGATGCTGGAGCAGGCGCATGTCGTAGCCGAACTTCGACGCCGATTGCCCGAAGCCGGACAGCGACGCGATCACGTGCGCGTCCACCTTGCGCGAATACGTCTGCCCCGAAACCGGATAGCTCCGCGCAAAGCCGAGCTTTTCGGCGACGAGTTGCTCCAGGCGATCTACCTTCGCTTCGTCGCCGCCGAACAGATTCAGAAACGAGGCTTGCGTTCCGGTCGCGCCCTTTACGCCGAGGAGGGCGAGTTGGGATTCGCGGAAGACGAGGTCGTGATAGTCGAGGACGAGATCATGCAGCCAGAGCGTCGCGCGTTTCCCGACCGTCGTCAGCTGCGCGGGCTGGAAGTGCGTGAACGCGAGGGTCGGCGTTGCGCGCCAACGCCACGCGAACTCGCGCAGCTTCGCCATCAGATTCACCATCCGCCGCCGCAGGATCTTCAGGCCCTCGGCCATCTGGACGATGTCCGTGTTGTCCGTCACGAAGGCGGAGGTGGCGCCGAGGTGGATGATGCCTTTGGCGGAGGGTGCTTGGAGGCCGAAGGCGTGGATGTGTGACATCACGTCGTGACGCACCTCGCGCTCGCGGCGCTCCGCGTCTTCGTAGTTGATGTCTTCGGAGTTGGCGCGGAGCTCGGCGAGCTGCGCGTCGGTGATGTTGAGCCCGAGCTCCTGTTCCGCCTCGGCGAGCGCGATCCAGAGCCGGCGCCACGTGCGGAACTTGAAGTCGGAGGAGAAGAGGTAGGACATCTCCTTCGACGCGTAACGTTCGGTGAGGGGATTCGAGGCGGTGCCGCGCTTCACGTCGGAATTATACTGTTGGCGATGCCTACTCCGGCCGTCTCGACACGCGACCCCCGCCGCGCCACGCAGGCAACCCTGCGCGCGGTGGCGTTGCTGTCCGGCGCGCTGACCCTCGTGTTCTTCATCAGCTTCTTCTTCAGCGACCGCGGCATTGCCGAGCTCCAGCATTCGCGGAAGCAGGTGAACGACCTCCGCACGGACATCCACAAGCTCGAGACGGAGAACGCCCGCCTCCGCGCGGAGATCGAGAGCGTGAAGAAGTCGACGTTCGCCGTCGAGCGCATCGCCCGCGAGGATCTCAGCATGTCGAAGAAGGGCGAGATCGTTTACATGCTGCCGAAGCCGGCGCGCCACTAGCACGCGTCATTCGATCAGGACGTTCGTCGTTTCGCCTTCTTTCACGATCACCGGATAGCGCCGGGCCTGGCCGCCGGTCGGCATCAACTCCAGCGTATAAATCCCGGGAGAGACTGCGTCGATGACGGTCAGCGTTCCCTCGATTCTGGTCTCCGCGATGCCGCTGCACCAGCAACGGACGTAGGGCTCGCCGTTGGGCAGCACGAGCCGCACCGAGCCGCGAAGCGTCTTCTCCGAGCGCATCGCGATCTTTCCGCCACGTGGAAGGGCGATGCGAACCTCTCCTTCGGTAGGCACATCCGCCGTCACGGTCTGCGAGCCGTACTCGTCCGCCGACCCGGAGAAACGGTACTTGCCCGGCGCCAGCGGCAGCGCAGCGCTCCCATCCGCATCGATCTGTTCCTCGGAAGCGTGAGCCACGACGCGCCCGCTGAAGTCGTGCGCGACGATATAGCCGCCGAGGGTGCGACCGTCGTGCGCGTCGATGAGACGGACGATGGCTCGCGCCACGGGCACCATGGCCAGAGTCACCGCCGACGACGATTTGTAGTTGGCGGAGGCGTTCGCGTAGCCCGATTTGGAGCCGACGATCGTCAGCTCCTCGTTCGCTCCGACTTCCATTACGGCCGTTCCGTCTTCGCCGGTCACAGCCGTCGCCAGCGCGTGCGTCTCGCCCTTTCGGGCTGCGATGACCGTGACGCCGGAAAGCGGCACGCCGGCCGCCGTCGCAGAGACGGCAACGGAGGCCGCATCGACTCGGAAATCGACGGTCGACGGTGAGTCGACGACGACATGCTGTTGAAATGGGAAGGCCTTCGCGTCGGCGCGAATCTCGACGTCGTATTCGCCGGGCGCGAGCTCGACGGCGAAGGTACCGTCGTCGCCCGTCGTAGCGCTCGCCGAAGCCCAGCTCGTCCCGCTGAATGAAAGCCTCGCGCCGGCCAGTCCCGTTTCGCGCCGCAGAACTCTTCCCCGGAGCGCCACCGGCGTTTCGATGGAAAGCTCGACGTTCGCCGATCCTCCTGCCGCGAGCTCCACCGTTTTCGGTCTGGAGCTCTGCATCTTGTTGCCGTCTCCAACTTGAGCGAGCACTCGTACGGTGCCGGCCGGTACACGTTCGATCCGGAACACGCCTCCCGCTCCAACGATCGCCATCTCCGTGTCACCCTCGTCGTTGATCGCCTGGACCATGCGCATGGCCGCCTTCGGATCGATGCCAACGACTCTTCCGGTGATGGTGCCGGTGGGCTTCTCCACCGCGCGGATCGTGATCTCCCGCGTCTTTTCGACATCGACGCTCGACAAGGTTCCTTTCAGCTTCGGCGTCTCCATAGTCTCGGCGGTGAAGTCGTAGCGGCCGGGGGCCAGGGCGTTGAAGCGAAACTCTCCGCTCTCGTCCGTCTGCGTCGATGGATAGCCGGCGCCGATCGCGGCCGATGACCCTTCCACCATCGCCGACGGAATGCCCTCTCCCGCGGCGTTGACCACGCGGCCCGAGACTGCGATGCCGCGGTGCATCGTGACGTCGACCTGGGCATCGGCCGCTGCCGGAGCGATCGTCCGTGCCGCGTCCACGTAGCCTTCGATGCTGAACGCCAGGCGCACCGCTTCGCCCGGCTCGAAACCGGAGGCTTCCCAGGTCCCATCCTCGCGCGACTGGGCAAGGCCCTGGTCGGAGCGGCCGGCGGTAATGGTCACTCCCGCCAGCGGCTTGCCACCGTCATCCGTGATCGTTCCGCGCACACGCCGCCCGCGAGTCAACTCGATCGTCGCGGTGCCGACTTTTTCGTTCTTCGGCGCATATCCGTCCGCGCTGACCCGCAACTCCAGCGCCTCCTCCGGCAACTCGATCGCAAACTCTCCCGTGGATGATTCGAATGTCGGCGCCTCTCTCGGCCTCTCATCCTCCCGGATGCCCGCGACAGCGAACCGCTCGATGGGCGCCCGCGTCGCAGCATCGATCACACGGCCGTGCACGAGGCGCGTCGCAGGAAGCACGAGAACGAGATCTTCGGCCGGTAAACGGACCTCTTTCCGAGTCATCGCCTCGCCGTAGTAGATCTCCAGAGCATCGGTCTGGAAGACGTCCATCTCGAACTTCCCATCGACGTCCGTCGTCGCCGCCATCTGTCCGGGGAGGCCCGCAAGAACGGTGACGTTGGCGGCGGGTGCGCCGTCCTTCGTCACAACGCGGCCGCGGAGGACCAGCGCCTTCGCCAGCGCGACGTCCAGCGGCTTCATCTCCTCCTGCACCTCGACGCCCTGCCGGCGCGTCTGGAACCCTTTCTTCTCGAAATCGAGCGCCATCACGCCAGGCAGGAGGCGGACCGCGAAGCGCCCCCTCGCATCCGATACGGCCCACGGCGCGGCGCTGTCGCGAAGGGACATTCCGTCGACGACGGGATGCAGTGCCACGCCGGCGAGCGCCTCCCCGTTCGGTCCGTGCACCGTTCCTTCGACGGCAACACCGGAGCGCATCGTGATCTCGATAGGTTTTCCGGGTGCCGAAAGACCGCCGAGCGCCGGTGGAAAACCAGCTTTTGTAACCGATATTTGGAACTTCCCCTCATTCAGCGCCGCCGCGAGCGAAAACCGCCCGTCGGCCGCGGTCACGATCGGCGTCAAAATGCCCGAAAACGCGATGCGCGCGCCTGCGACCGGCCGGCCGCTCTCGTCCCGCACGATGCCTTCGGCGCGTGGCTCCCTCTTCGCCGTGAGATCGCGCGTGAGGTCGCGATCGACGAGGATCTCGTCGTCCGGCGTCTGGACCTCGTAAACCGGTTTGCCATCCGCGAACAGGCGATATTTCCCATGGGGAAGGCCCGAGAACGCGAACGTTCCCTTGGCGTCGGTGCTGACGATCGCCTGAAGCGTGTCGCTGAAGATCCCCACGGCGATGCCGGTCAACGGGCGCTTCTCTGCATCCCGAACGGTGCCGCCCAACCGCGCGGCCGGACCGAGCCGGATGGTCGGCTCGCCTCGGACGATCGTGCTGACGCCAACAGAGTCTTTCGCGCGAGCGACAATCCTCGGCTCATCTCGCGACGCGTGGGGAAGCCTGAAGCGTCCCTCTGCATCCGTCACCACTTCCGGCGCGCCCGGCCTGTCGACCGCGACGCGCGCGCCGGCGACCGGTTTTTCATGTTCGTCCACTACGCGTCCGGTGATCGTGCGGCCAACCGAGAGGGCGATCGTGGGAGGCACTTGCGACACCATGGTCAGAGCGAAATCGGGATGATCGACAACCGTCCCCATCGCCCAGCGCGCCGGATCCGGCAGGCGGTAGCGGCCCTGTTCGTCGGTGCGGGCGCTCAGCATCGTGCCTAGCCCGAACACCCGGACCGTCGCTCCGGAAACGCCCTTCCCGTTCGCCAACACGACCCTTTCGATCATTGGGGGCAGGAGTGAGGGAGACCGTACCCAACGGCTCGTCCAAGGCCCCGAAGACCACCGCCGGCACATAGCCGTCGCGCGAAAACAGGATGTCGACGACACCTCGTCCGCTGACTTCGACGCTGAACGTACCCTGGTCATTCGTGGTTGCCGTAACTAGCGGCTTTGCATGCGCGCCAGCGAGACTCATCGACTGGTGCGGGTAAGCGGAAACGACCGCATTGCCAATCGGCTTGCCTTCAGGAGTGACGACCGTGCCGCTCAGAACGAGGGCCGCGATTGCCAGAATGCTCATCACTACGGCTCCTTCGCCAGCGCTGCCGCCTTCTCCACTTCCGTCGCGTACGTCTCCAGCACGCCGGCCGTGACCGCGATCTGCTGGTTCGCCTCGCTCCAGCGTTTCATCTCGATCGCTTCGCGCACCGCGGGCAGCGTCTTCACGCCGTAGCCGGTGTACTGGCCGGGCGCGTAGACGTAGTGCTTGAACCATGGCCGTCCCGGTAGTCCGTCTTCGCGCGTGAACGCGCGCTCCAGACGCATCAACGCCTTGTCCATCTTTGCGTCGCCCGCGCCGGCATTGAACGCTTTCGCGCTCCGCTTCAGATGCGCGACCGCATTCTGCAACGGCGCGAAGTCGAGATAGGGCACTGCCGGCTCTTCCTTCGGCACGGCGATCTTCAGCGTCTTGTCGTTCGTCACCTCGAGCACGCGATCGCGGACCTGGCGATTCGTCTCTGCGGTCGTCTCGCGCTGCTCGTCGACCAGCTTGCGCAACTCATCGACGTAACGCCCGATCGTATCCGCGGCGGACTGCGGCTCGATCGGCAGAACGTCCGCATTCGCCAGCCGGAGCATCATCCGACCTGTCGTCTTCACCTGCGTCTCGCCGTACAAAAAGTCGGGATCGACAAAGCGGGTGAAGTGCTCGAACGAGTCGTAGATCGAGTGATAGGAGCCGCCCGCGCCTTCGCCGCTGTAGCCGATGTTCAGCGATGCGATGCCGGCGAACTGCAGGAACGGGGTGTAGTCGGAGCCCGATCCCAGGGCGTCGAGCCGGATCGTGTCGCGTTCGCGGATGTCCTTGCGCTCCTCGGCCGACTTCGCATCGATGAGCTCCGATGCGCGCAGCCGTTCGCGGACGCTGATCCCGTACTGCGGATCCATCACGTCGTCCGCAACCTCGGTGACGAAACGTTCCAGCGAATGCGACCCAGCAGCGTCGAGGAAGCCGCGGCTGTTCGTGTCCGAGTTGATGTAGACCGCCGCGTGCTCGCGCAACTCGTCGCGATGCTGCTCGACCCATTCCGTCGAGCCGATGAGTCCCGGCTCTTCGCCGTCCCACGCCGCGTACACGAGCGTGCGTCGTGGCTTCCAACCGCTCTTCGCGAGCTCGCCGAGGCCGCGGGCTTCTTCGAGGAGGGCGACGAGGCCACTGAGCGGATCGTCGGCGCCGTTGACCCACGCGTCGTGATGATTGCCGCGCACGATCCATTCGTCCGCGCGATCGGTGCCCGGCATCTTCGCGATGACGTCGCGCGCCGGCACCGTTTTCCAATCGAATTCGAGCTTCAGATGGACGCGCGCCGGGCCGGGCCCCATGTGATACGCGATCGGAAGCATGCCCCGCCACGTCGGCGGCGCGATCGGCCCGCCGAGCGCGCGCAGGAACGGCAACGCATCGGAGTAGGAGATGGGAAGGACCGGGATCTTCGTGATCGTGTGCGCCTCGCTGCGATCGAGCCGCTTCGCGCCGGCCGTGGCTCCGACGCCCGGCGTCAACGGATCGCCCGGATACAACGGCATGTCGGCGACCGAGCCTCGCTGCGCGCCGTTCTCGTTGCGGAACGCGCCTTTCGGATAGACGTCGCCGTAGTAGTAGCCGTCGTCTCGCGGATCGGAGTAGATGATGCAGCCGACTGCGCCGTGCTCCGCCGCGACCTTCGGCTTGATGCCGCGCCACGAGCCACCGTAGCGCGCGATGACGATCTTCCCCTTCACGTCGATGCCGCGCTTCTCCAGCTCCTCGTAGTCGCGCGGGACGCCGTAGTTGACGTAGACCAGCTCGCCCGTGACGTCGCCATCGACGGAGAACGCGTTGTACGTCGGCAACTGTTCGCGCTTCTGCGCCGTGGTGGAGTCCGAGTCGATCGCCGGCTCGTCGAGCTTCGCGACGAACGGCTCCGAACCGACCAGCTCCAGCACTCGCGTCTTCGGCGTGGGGAAGAGGACGTCGAACTGCTCGATCTTCGCGTCCCATCCCCATCCTCGGAACAGCTGGACGAGGAGCTCCGCGTTCTGCCGCCCATAGTCCGAGCCGAGGTGATGCGGCCTCGCCGAGAGACGCTGGAGCCACGTGCGCAGATGTTCGCGACTGACCTTCGCATCGAATTGCTGCTCGAGCGCTCGCTCTTTCCGGGCCGCGTCTTCGTTGAACCCGAGGAGCGGCTTTGCGGCGGCCGGCTGGGCGGTGGATGGGGCGGGCTGGGCGAGGGCGG
>JAFAVZ010000260.1 GCA_019242175.1 Acidobacteriota bacterium | reverse complement strand
GGCGGGACATCGTTCTCGAGCTCGCGCAAGGCGTCGATCCATGAGGACGCGTCGTGCCACGCAAGCTCACGGATCTCCTCCGGCCACGGAAGGACGAACGTCCATCCCTCCTCTTCGCTCCAGCCGGAAAAGATCGCCGCGCCTGCGCGCTCCGCTCGCAGGGCAACGTCTAGCGCGGGCCTCTCCTTCAGCCGCACGACGGCGGTTCGTTCGGGAAGGAACACGGCGACATCGTAGCGTCACGGCCGACGCGCGCGTCTACTCCGGTTTCACATACACGTCCGGCGCGATGCCGCCGTTGGGCGGATTGCCATCCGCATACAAGCCGATGATGGGCAGATCGAGCTCCAACTGAGAGTGGGGCAGGCGGACGAAGTAGAACGCGCCGCCGTTGATGCCGCGCTGGTTGCCGCCGGTGGGCTGTCCGACCAGTTTCCCGAGCTTGTAGCGCTTCATGGCCAGCGCGAACTCGAACGTCGCGGACGAATTCTCGGGCCCGACCAGGACTTCGACCTTTCCGCCGAAATGCGGCGTGCGCGGCTGAATGAGCTCCTCGCCCGGCGTCGGGACCTCGAAGAATCCGGGGCGCGCGGATGATGGCTTCGCATCCTTCCATTCGTCGAAGGAGCGATCCCACGTCGTGAGTGGCGCGCGCAGGCGTTCCGGCAGCGAGCGATAGCGCACGAATCGCCGGAAGAGATCCCGCTGGACCGGCTTCCTGATGAGGTGGGCCAGGATGACGTCGCCGACCGAGGAGCCGCCTTCATTGCCGTGCAGGTCGATGATCAGGAGCTCGACCTTCTTATCCTGCAACTGTTCGAACGCGTGGCGCAGCCAGGCTTCCCAATCCCAGTTGTCGTTGTAGGTCACCCACGTCCTCATGCCGAGCGTGGCCTTCGTGCCGTCGACGACGAGCGTCCAGGGCGGCGCGTTGGAATCCTTCGCGGAATGCAGCAGCTCCTCACGAATCGCAAGGCGCTCGGCATCCGTCGCCGGCACTTCTTCGATGCTGCGTCCGCCGACGTCGAACGTCCATTTCTCTTTCGCCGGCGGCGGGAAGACGTGTGGGAAGTAGACATCGAATGCGTCCCAGCGGTCCTCCGGAACGACTTCCAGGTTGGCAATGCGCTTGGGCCGGTTCGCGCCGTCCGCCCGCGAGAGCGGAATCAATTGCTCGAGGATGGCGGAGGTCGGGACGCCGTTGACCGCGGTGACCTCCGTGCCGACAGGAAACGCGCCGGAGCGGGAGGCGTCGCGCGTGACGATCATCCGCCCATCGCGCCAGCGAAAGTAGAACGGCAAGCGCGGCGTGTTGCGGAAGATGGCGTCGGCGACAACGCGCTTCTGGTTCGCGGGATTGGGATACGTGTGGCCGCACTCGATGCGGCTGAGGAATCGCGCGAGCGCCAGATACGCTTCGCCGAGGTCGCGCGACGCGACGAGCTGCTTTTCCAGCTGGGCGAAGCCTTCGTTCAGCTGCACGGGCGTCTGGTAGCGATGGAGGCCGGGATGCACGGTGTCCAACGCGTCGCGCAGCACCGCGACGTCTTCCCGCCATGCGTCGGCCGTAGGAAGCTGGGCGCGGAGCGGCGCGCACACGAGCAGCGTGAGAAGGGCGAAGCGAATGCGTCGCATGTCCGCGTAGCGTAAGGCGAACGGAGCACTCAGGCGTGTCGGATTATCAAGACTGGCTCGCCTGAAAACGAAAACGCCGCCCTCGTCGGGCGGCGTAACTCGTTGAAAAGGCTGGAGCCGTTGACCGGACTTGAACCGGTGACCTGCTGATTACGAATCAGAAAATTGCGGAACATTGCAGGACAATGCAGGACACCGCAGGACGAGCGATCCGCAATCGGGTCAGCGACTTGCGAATTTGGCGGCCGCCAACATGGCTGAGTTCGCCTGCTCCTTGGTACCTCATTTTTTCGGTCGGTTTGGGGGCATCGCTTGGGGGCACGATCCTGTGAGATTCTTGGAGGCGGAGGCGAAGAGTACCGGCGGTGGTTGAGCGCAAGAAACGTTTCGAGGATGCTCGGCCATCCGTTCGTG
>JAFAVZ010000253.1 GCA_019242175.1 Acidobacteriota bacterium | reverse complement strand
AAGCCTTGCTCGAGATCGCCACCATCGTCACGAACTACGACCTCGAGATCATCGCCAGGGGGCCGGAGCTGGCCATCCATCAGACCCAGGCCCGGCTGGCGAAGATGGACGCCTGGAACAAGCGCACGCACAAGGAGAGCGGGCTCGTCGACCGCGTGCGCACGGAAGGCGTCACGGTGGCAGAGGCGGAGAAACAGACGCTGGCGTTCGTGAAGAAGTACTGCCTCGCCGGCACCGCGCCGTTGTGCGGCAACTCCGTGGGGCACGACAAGCGATTCCTCGCCAAGTACATGCCGGCGTTCACGAAGTTCCTCCACTACCGAATCATCGACGTGAGCTCGATCAAGCTCCTCGTCCGGGAGTGGTACGGCGGCAAGTACAAGATGCCGGAGAAGCCCGAGGTGCATCGGGCGCTGCCGGACATCGAGCAGTCGATCGAAGAGCTGCGGTACTACCGCGAGAACGTCTTCATTCGTCCTTAGGCTCTTCGTCCTGCGCCGGCGCTTCGGGAGCGGCAGAAGACGGCGGCATGACCTCGCGCAGCAGAGACTCCACGCGCAACGCGCGCATCGCCGTCTCGTCGTAGCGGAAGTCGAGCTCCGGCGTGTAGCGGAGATGGATGCGGCGTCCGAGCGCATGGCGTACGCGCCCGCGGGCTTCCTGAAGCTTGTCGACGAGCTCGCGCGTCTCGTCTTCTTCGAGGCCGCTGACGTGCACGCGCGCGAAGTGGAGATCGGGGCTCACTTCCACGTCGGTGAACGAGCTCAAGCCGAGTTGCGGCTCGTGCACGTCGTGGCGGAAGACCTCGACCAGCGCGTCGCGGATCGTCTCCCCTACCTTGGCCGTTCTGCGTGTTTTTCTCATTCTTACAAATCCGCCGTCTCGTCGAACTCCAGCTTCTCGCTGGTCCAGCCGGAGAGCGTCGCGTCGGTGTGCTCCTCGACGAACGTGCCCATCTTATCGAGCAAGGAGTCTGCCGTCGCGTGGTCGAGGGCGACGAAGGACATCGCCAGCCGGGCTCGTTGATGGAGGTCCTGGAACGCGACTTCGTTCACGGAGCAGTGGAAGCGGTCGCGGAGCCTCTGTTTGAGGCTCCGGACCACCATCCGCTTGTCTTTGAGGGACTGCGCGAACTCGATGTGCAGCTCGAAGAGGACGACCGCGACCAGCACGTTACTGCGTCAGAGCGGCCGCCAGCTGCTCGATCTTGAAAGCTTCGATGATGTCGCCGACCTTGATGTCCTGGAACTTCTCGATGCCGATGCCGCACTCGAAGCCCTGGCGCACTTCCGCGACGTCGTTCTTGAAGTGCCGCAGCGAGGCGATCTTCCCTTCGAGAATGACGCGGTTGTCGCGCAGGAGACGGATGCTCGCCGTACGGGGAATGATGCCGTCGAGGACCATGCAGCCGGCGATGACGCCCGCCTTCGGGACCTTGAACGTGTTGCGCACTTCCGCGCGGCCCTGGAAGACTTCCTGGAACTTCGGATCGAGGAGGCCAGTCATGGCCGCCTTCATCTCGTCGACCAGCGTGTAGATGACGGTGTAGAGGCGGATGTCGACGCCTTCCTTGTCCGCCAGCTCGGCCGCATTGCGCTCCGGGCGGACGTTGAAGCCGACGACGATCGCGTCCGACGCCGTGGCGAGGAGGACGTCGTTCGTCGAGATCGCGCCCACCGAGGCGTGAATCACATTCACCTTCACCTCGGGCGTCGAGAGCTTGCGCATGGTGTCGCCGAGGACTTCGACGGAGCCCTGCACGTCTGCCTTGATGATGAGGTTCAGCTCCTTCACCGTGCCGGACTGCATGCGCTGGAAGAGCTGATCGAGGGACATGCGCGAGGCCGACTTCGACTGGCTCGTCTCGCGCGCCTTCTCCTGGCGCATCTGGCCGATCATGCGGGCCTGGGTCTGCTCGTCGACGACCTGCAGCATGTCGCCGGCGTTCGGCACGTCGTCGAAGCCGGTGACCTGCACGGGCGTGGCCGGGCCGGCGCTCTGAATCCGCTCGCCGCGCTCGTCCATCATGGCCCGGACGCGGCCGGAGGTCGAGCCGGAGAAGAACGGGTCGGTGATCTTGATCGTGCCGTCCTGCACGAGAACCGTGGCCACGACGCCGCGGCCGGTCTCCTTCTTCGCCTCGAGCACGATGCCTTTCGCCGGCATCTCCGGATTCGCCTTGAGATCCAGAAGGTCGGCGGTGAGAAGGATCATGTCGAGGAGGTCGTCGATGCCCTGCTTCTTGAGCGCCGATACCTCGACGGAGACGACGTCGCCGCCCCATTGCTCCACCTGCACGCCATTCTCGGCGAGCTCGCGGCGCACGCGGTCGACGTTCGCGTTCGGTTTGTCGATCTTGTTGATGGCCACGATCATCGGCACCTTGGCGGCGCGCGCGTGGTCGATGGCTTCCTTCGTCTGGGGCATGACGCCGTCGTCGGCGGCGACCACGAGGATGACGATGTCCGTCACCTTCGCGCCGCGGGCGCGCATCATCGTGAAGGCCTCGTGGCCCGGGGTGTCGAGGAACACGATCTTCCGGCCGCGCTTCTCGACGTGGTAGGCGCCGATGTGCTGCGTGATGCCGCCCGCTTCGCCCGCCGCGACGTTCGTCTCGCGGATGGCGTCGAGGAGCGACGTCTTGCCGTGGTCGACGTGGCCCATGACGGTGATGACCGGACCGCGGGGCACGTTTCCGCCGGAGACTTTCTCGATCGCCTCGAGCTCGACGGCCTCTTCGAACGAGACCATCTCCGCCTCGATGCCGAGGTCGCGGGCGATCTCCAGGGCCAGGTCGGCGCCGAGCGGCTGGTTGACCGAAGCCATGATGCCCTTCTTCATCATCAGGTGGCGCATCAGGTCGTTCGCCTTGACGCCGAGCTTGTCGGCGAGCTCTTTGACCGTGACGCCTTCCGTCAGCGCGACCTTGCCGGTCGGACGCTTGAACTCCAGGACGCGGCCGGAGACGGGCGAGGCCTGCTTGCGCGCATCGCGACGGTTGGAAGTCGGACGAGCCTCTTCTTCGCCTTCGGCGGGCATGACGATGTCCGGACCGAGGTCGTCGGCGATGATCTGCGTACCGCTGAACGGTCCTTTGGTGAACAACTCGTTGTCCACCTCGCTCGGCCGTTCGGACTTGCCGCGCTTGCCGGTGGTTTTCTTTTTCTCCGGACGCTGCTCCTCATCGACCTTCTTGCGGCGGATGAGACCTCCGGGGCCCGGAGGCGGCGGCGGAGCGCCCATCGGACGTCCCGGACCGCCGGGACGCGCACCCATCGGGCCGCCCGGGCGCTGGCCCATCGGACCACCGGGACGCTGCCCCATCGGGCCGCCCGGACGCTGGCCCATCGGGCCACCGGGACGAGGACCGCCCGGTCCACCCGGACGCGGGCCCTGACCGCCCATCGGCGGACGCTGGCCGCCCATCGGCGGGCGTTGCTGCTGGCCGGCGGGGCCGGCCGCCATCGGCGGGCGCTGCTGCTGGTTGCCCATCGGCGCGCCGGGGCGCACCGCGGGAGGCTGATTCGCGTAATTGGGACGGGGGCCTTGCGGCGCCCGCGCGCGCGGACCGGTCGGGCCGGTCGGGCGGCGGTCGAAGCCCGGCTGCTGCTGGGGCGGCATGGGCTGCTGTTGCGCCGGCGGCGGCTGGGGGGCGGCGGGAGGAGGCGTTGCGGGCGTCTGCTCCGGCGCTGCCGCTGCGGCAGCCGGCGGCTGCTGCACTTCGGCCTCGACCGGGGCGGGCGGCTCGGGAGCATGCTCCGGCGCTGCGGCGGCGACGCGCGGCTTCTCCTGCGCGGGCTGCGGAGCCGGCGCTTCCTTGGCTGCCCGCTCTTCGGCCTCTGCGGCCTCCAAGAACTCCTGGATGACGACGCTGGGCGGCGGCGCGACCGGCGCTTCTTCGACCGGCACTTCGCGCTTCGGACGCGCGACCGGCTTGATGATCGGCCGGGGCGGACGGACCGCTTCCTTCTTCTTCTCCGGCTGCGGCTTGTCCTCGCGCATGATCACGCTGCGAGTCCGTGTGACGAGCTTCTTGCCGGTGATCAGAGCCTGGATCACTTCCGGCTCGAGCACCTGGCTCGCGTCCGTCACATCCGCGCCGAGCGACTGTAACTGGAAGATGACGTCCTTCTCGGACTTGCCCATCTTCTTCGCTACGTCACTCACTCGAAATTTTGCTGCCGCCATTCAGTCTCCTCGGAGTTCCCCAATCGTACTACGACGCTTCTTCCTGCTTCTCGTCGCTGCTCTCGGTCTCGCCACCATCTTCGGACTCTTCGTCCTCGGCCGTGGCTTCTGCGTCTTCCTCGTCGCCCTCTTCGAACGACTCTTCGTCTTCGGCCACTTCGTCCTCGGCTACCTCTTCGCTCTTGCGGGCGGATTCGAGGATCTGCTGGGCCATCTCGTCATCGATGCCGTCGATCGCGGTGAGGTCGTCGACCGTCGCGTTGAGGACCGAGTCGAGATCGTCGTAGCCCGCTTCCTCGAGCTTGTCGGCCCATTCGGCGGAGAAGCCCGGGATGTCGTGAACGTTCGTCGCGGCGCGGGCTTCGGCCATCGCTTCCTGGAGCATCGCCGAGAGCGCGTCTGCGACTTCGCCCTTCACCTCTTCCTCGGACTTGATGTCGATCTTCGCGCCGATGAGCTCC
>JAFAVZ010000523.1 GCA_019242175.1 Acidobacteriota bacterium | reverse complement strand
ACGGCCGGGCGCTGGTCGTGCCCGTTCTCGACGTCGGTCCCTGGAACGTCGATGACGACTACTGGAGCAACGGCCACCGGCCCGCCGCCGAGCGCGGCCGCGGGGCCTACCGGACGCCCGCGAACCGCGCCGGCAACGTCTCGTCCTCACCGGCACGCCGAAAAACCCTCCAAATCGGCAGCCAAACCCGCTCCTGCCACGACCGCGAAGCCGCCGCCCGCTCCGGCGCCCGCGCACCCGGCCGCGCCGCCGCCGCCCGCCGAGAAGCCGAAGGTCAACCTCGGCATCTGACAAGAACCGCCGTTCGCGCTAAATAGACGCCTCGACGATGGCGGAGCGACCCAAGAACTACGAGCCCAAGGAGATTGAGCCGCGCTGGTACGCGGAGTGGATGGCCCGCGGCTACTTCCATGGCGACGCGGCCGCGCCCAAGGCGCCGTTCTCGATCGTCATCCCGCCGCCGAACGTCACGGGCTCGCTGCACATGGGCCACGCGCTCGGCACGACGATCGAGGACATCTTCACGCGCTGGCGCCGCATGGCCGCGTACAACGCGATGTGGCTCCCCGGCACCGACCACGCCGGCATCGCCACCCAGCTGGTCGTCGAGCGCGAGCTGCGCGAGAAAGAGAAGAAGAGCCGCCACGACATCGGCCGCGCCGCGTTCATCGAACGGGTGTGGGACTGGCGGAAGCGTACCGGCGATCGGATCCTCGAGCAGCTCAAGCGGATGGGCGCCTCCCTGGACTGGGAGCGCACGATCTTCACGATGGACCCGCCGTACTCGGCGGCCGTCATCGAGGCGTTCGTGCGTCTCCATGACGAGGGGCTCATCTACCGGGCGCGGCGCCTCATCAACTGGTGCCCCAACGACCGCACGGCGCTGTCGGATCTCGAGGTCGACTACGACGAGGGGACGCAGGGCGAGCTCTACGAGTTCTCCTACCCGCTGGCGGACGGCTCAGGCGACGTGGTGGTGGCGACCACCCGGCCCGAGACGATGCTGGGCGACACGGCGGTGGCCGTCCACCCCGACGATCCGCGCCACAAAGACAAAATCGGCAAGCTGGTGCGCCACCCGATCGTGAACCGCACGTTCCCGATCATCGCGGACGCCATCCTGGTGGATCCGAAGTTCGGGACCGGCGCCGTCAAGGTGACGCCCGCGCACGACCCCAACGACTTCGAGGTGGGCCAGCGGCACAACCTGCCGATGATCTCGATCTTCGACGAGAAGGGGGCGGTCAACGCCGAGGGGGGGCCGTTCGCGGGGCTGGACCGCTTCGCCGCGCGCAAGGCGGTCAAGGAGCGCCTCAAAGAGCTGGGCCTGGAACGCGGGTCGAAGCCGCACGTGCACGCGGTCGGCCACTGCCAGCGCTGCGAGACGGTGGTCGAGCCGATGCTGTCGACCCAGTGGTTCGTCAAGATGGAGCCGCTGGCCAAGCCGGCCATCGAGGCGGTGGAGCAGGGCAAGACCAAGTTCGTGCCCGAGAGCTGGTCGAAGACCTTCTTTCACTGGATGAACAACATCCGCGACTGGTGCATCTCGCGGCAGCTCTGGTGGGGCCATCGCATCCCCGCCTGGTACTGCGCCAAGTGCAGCGAGGCGACGGTGGCGCGGACCGCGCCCAGCGCCTGCGGCAAGTGCGGCGGCACCGAGCTGAAGCAGGACGAGGACGTTCTCGACACCTGGTTCTCGTCCTGGCTGTGGCCGTTCGCGACGCTGGGCTGGCCCAACGAGACCCGCGAGCTGAAGACCTTCTACCCGACGACCATGCTCGACACCGGGTACGACATCCTCTTCTTCTGGGTGGCCCGCATGCTGATGGCGGGGCTGCACTTCATGAAGAAGGTGCCGTTCCGGACCGTCTACCTGCACACGATGGTGACGGACGAGAAGGGCGAGAAGATGTCGAAGGTGAAGGGGAACACCATCGACCCCGTCGAGGTCATCGACAAGCATGGGGCCGACGCGCTCCGCTTCGCGCTGGCCTGGCTGACGACGCAGGCGGCCCAGGGGAAGAACATCAA
>JAFAVZ010000479.1 GCA_019242175.1 Acidobacteriota bacterium | reverse complement strand
TGACGAAGACCGTGATGCCGATCGCCGACGCGAAGCAGAGCGGCGCCGTGGCGATGTTCGGCGAGAAGTACGGCGAGCACGTGCGAATCGTGGCCGCCGGCGACTACTCGCGGGAGTTCTGCGGCGGCTGCCACGTGAATCGCACGGGTGACATCGGCATTTTCAAGATCGTGTCCGACCGTTCGCTGGCGGCAGGCGTGCGGCGCATGGAAGGGCTGACCGGACGCGGCGCGCTGGAGTACTTCCGCCGCCTCGACGACACGGTCGGCCTGCTCCAGTCGCAGCTCAATACGACGGCCGCGGAGATCCCGACGTTCGTCCGTTCGCTGCAGGACCGGCAGAAGCAACTGGAGAAGGAGCTGAAGCAGCTGAAGATGAAGCTCGCCTCCGGCGGCGGCGCCTCTTCCGGCTCGGCGCAGGATGATTCCGTGGAAGTAGACGGCATCCGCGTGCTCGCCCGCCTCGTGACCGACGTGGAAGGGGGCGACCTCCGCAATCTCGCCGACACGCTCCGCTCGAAGCTGAAGAGCGGCGTGGTCGTGCTTGGCTCTTCCGGCTCCGGCAAGGTGTCTCTGCTCGTCGGCGTGACCCGCGACCTCGTGGAACGCCTCCCCGCGACCAAGGTGATCGCGAAGCTCGCGCCGATCATCGGGGGGAAGGGCGGCGGCAAACCCGATCTCGCGCAAGCCGGCGGCAAAGACGCGGAGAAGCTCGGCGAGGCGCTGACGAACGCGCCGGGCGCGGTGCGGGAGTTGTTGGGGGCGTAGGTGCTCGATCTCTTCGACGAGCTGACGGCAGTTCTCTCGGCGTTCGAGGCAGACGGCGTCGAGTACGCGTTGTGCGGCGGGCTCGCGATGGCCGCCTGGGGCGTCCCGCGAGCAACGATCGATATCGATGTGTTGATCCAGCCGAATGCGCTCGATCAGGCGCTGGCGAGCGTGCGCCCGCTCGGTTTCGTAATCCGTGCACGGCCGATGGATTTTTCGAACGGTGCGATTTCCATCCGACGCGTTTCGAAGCCCGACGTTCCCGGTGGCGATGTTCTGATGCTCGATTTCATGTTGGTCACGCCCGCCATCGAGGACGTTTGGGACGATCGCCAGCGGTTGGAGTGGGATCGTGGCGTCCTGATCGTGGTGTCGAAGGAAGGGCTCATCAAGCTCAAGACATTTCGGTCGAGCGGCCGCGATCTGGATGACATCGCACTGTTGCGAGGGGAGTCGTGAAAGCCGACATGTCCGCTCGCGCCGTGACAGTTCGCCTGAAGCGAACCTCGCAGCTGCGCGCCCTCTGCCTCAGCCTCGCGAAAGCGAAGCCCGTCCGGCCCAAGCCCGACGACGCGCCGAAGCCGAAATAGCCGACGAGCACGCACCTCGTCGTGAAGGCTTGGCCGCCAAACGCAGCCGGCCGTGCCGGCCCGGCCTAGTGCGTGCGGCGATGAGGCGTCACGTCCGTCGGGATCGCGTTGCCCACCGTCACGTTCACCGTCCGGCTGTCCACGCTGCCGCAGGCGTTCGAGACGCGCACCCAGTAGCTCGTCGCATCCGTGATCGGGCCAGTCGTGAACGAGCGGCCGGTGCCGCCGGACAGCGGGAAGAGCGTCGAGCCGCTGTAGCCGGAGTACCACTGATACGAGAACGGGCCGGTGCCGACGGGCGTCACCTCGAGAATCGCGACGTTGTTGCGGTTCACGACGCGGTCGATCGGCTGGCCGGTGCCGAGGAGTTGGGGCGGGTCGCAGGTGACGTTGAGAACGAAGCTCGTCACGGCGGTCTGGTCGCCGCCGACGGCGGTGAGGTAGACGGGGTAAGGATTCGGCAGCGTCGACGCGCTGGTCTTGATCGTCAGCGTCGCCGTGCCGCGGCCGGGCGCGGTCAGGGACGACGGCGTGATCGTCGCCTTCACGTCGTCCGGAAGGCCGGCGACGTTGAGGAACACATCATTGGGGAAGGCCGAGACCGTGTTGATGGTCAGCGGCACGGTGATGGTCTGATCATTGCCGATGGAATGGTCGTCGACGTCCGGAATCGTCAGCGAGATCTGCGGCCCGGTCGGGCCCGCGTTGGCGCCGCACGTCGCGCGCGCCGCGCCGCCCGTCATCGAGAGCGTGTAGCCGCCCTGCGCTTCGCCGAGGAAGGTGGAGACCCAGAGGGTGACGGGGCCGTCGAAGGTCGGCGTGAAGCTGAAGGTCGTGGAGGTCTCGGTGCTGTTGGAGGTGTCGCCGAGGATCTCGAGGGTGGCGGTGCCGCCGGGATCGGCGAGGCCGCGCATGAGGCCGACGTTCGGAAAGATGTCGCCGGTCGTGCGGGAGATCGTGACCTTGATGGCCTGCCCGTTCACGGCATCGAAGCAGTACCAGTCATAGCCGTCGACGGGATCGGAGAAGCCAATCACCCCGGTGGCGGGCGCCGAGGGCGCGAGGCTGCCGTCGTACTCGACGAGCTCGGACGACCCCGGAATGTGCGTCGCAAACGCCATCGGCGCCGCAACCAGCGCGCTGAGCAGAACCGCCGCTAACCGACCCAACCGCATGCCACACCCCCAAGGCGTCTTCCGAAGATTCGGGAATTCCTAATGATAGGCTCGACGTAGGGATGACGCAAATGACCCCGCAGCCCGAATCCGGCACGCACGCCTGGGGCACCCAGCCCGAAATGTTCGGCCCCCGCCACGAGCACCGCCTCGGCATGATCGTCCGCGAAGTCGAGCGTCTCCCTCACAACGCCCGCATCCTCGATGGTGCCGTCGGCCTCGGCCAGCTCGCCGTGCGGATGCAGCAACGCGGCTACCGGGTGATCGGCATCGACTACTCGTTCGAGGCCGCGCTGCACGTGAAACGGACGACGACGCTGCCGGCGGTGGTGGGCGATCTGACCCGGATGCCATTCCGCACCGGCGCGTTCGACGGCATGACGACGGGCGAGACGCTCGAGCACCTCGACGACGACGCGTCCGCCGCTGCGGAGATCGGACGCGTGCTCGCATCCGGTGGCACCTGCATCGCGACGGTGCCGGCGCTTCGGAGTCTTTGGTCAGCTTCCGACGACTACTACGAGCACCGCCGCCGCTACTCCCGCGCCGAGCTGACGTCCCTCTTCCGCCGCGCGCTGTTCCGCATCGAGAAGGCGTCTTTCTGGGGCTTTCCGATCGTGCTCGCCTACGACACGCTGTTCCTCCTGCCGATGAACAAACGTCGCGCCCGCCGCAAGGTGACGGAGGACGCCACGCTGCAGGGCGTGGCGCGGGCCGGCCGTTCTCGCGCGCTGGTGCGCTTCGTGCGCGGCGTGTTCGCGCTCGACCGGCTCTTCGCGTTCGTACCTTTCGGGCCGGGGCTGCTGCTCGTTGCGCGGAAGGACACCTAACAGGACGGACGGACCGCTCTCTGGTCCGTCATCGACGCCACGGCCCCTCGATCTCGTCCAACAATTCTTCGATGTTGTCGACGTTGATCCCGGGCTCGAGGTGAAGCATCGGCCCGGGCGGGAAGACGTAGCCCTGTGACGGAGCCGGTTTCGACTCCGGAAACATTCGGCGCACCGCATCCGAGAGGATCGCATCCACCGGCGCCCCTGCGTCCCGCGCCGCTTCCAGCCGTTCCGCGGCGTCGTCATCCAACATCACCGTGACCGGCCGTCCCATGCCCGAAATCCTACTCTACAATCCCGCGCGGAGGGTTTTCACGCATGTCCGACTACGACAAGCCCAGTCGAGCCGAAGACGAGTACTTCGCCAAGCAGGAGCTGGAGCGCCGCAAGCAGTGGGCGAAAGACCGTTCCGCGAAGATGGCGGTCGACGAGAAAGAGCAGCTCAAGCAGGCGCACTGGATGAAGTGCCCCAAGTGCGGTCACGACCTCGAGACCATCGACCTTCACGGCGTCAAGATCGACCACTGTCCGGTCTGCGAGACCACGGTCCTGGACAAGGGCGAGCTGGAGCAGCTGCTCGATCACGAGCGGGGACTCTTCCAGCGCGTGATGCACATCTTCAAGTGATCCGGTTCGTCGTCGGGGCAGGGGAGGTCCGCGGGGAGCGAGCCGTCGAGCTGCTCGCCGCGGACTTCGTCGCGTTGGAAGAAGACGCGGTCCTGCATCTCGATGACGTCCGAACGTGGGCCGCGGCCATGACGCGCATTGGATTCGAGGCGTGGCGCCTCTATCTCAGCGGGAAAGATCGATGGACGGCCGGCGAGGCGGTGGAAGCAGGGCTCGCCGACCGCGTCGTTCCGCGAGG
>JAFAVZ010000417.1 GCA_019242175.1 Acidobacteriota bacterium | reverse complement strand
ACGAGCGACCATACGAAGTCGACTGCGAAGGCGGCGAGGGAGCGGCGTTCCAACGCATACGGCGCATCGGGAACGAATGGTGCGCGGGCGTCTCGCCCGCGGGCAGCGGCACGTCTCGTGCCGCTGCGACGTGAACCGGGGAGTGAGTCGAGAGTGGAGTCGGGAGTTGAGTCGGGAGTGAACCGGGCAGTGAGTCGGGAGGTGAGTAGCCGCCGGACGAGACGTCCGACGGCCTGCGGGCGGGACGCCCGCGCACCGGCTTCTTCGTCGTCGACTCCGAGCGACCATACGAAGTCGACTGCGAAGGCGGCGAGGGAGCGGCGTTCCAACGCATGCGGCGCATCGGGAACGAATGGAGCGCGGGCGTCTCGCCCGCCGGCAGCAGCACGTCTCGCGCCGCTGCGACGTGAACCGGGGAGCGAGTCGAGAGGTGAACCGGGGAGTGAGTCGGGAGGTGAGTAGCCGCCGGACGAGACGTCCGACGGCCTGCGGGCGGGACGCCCGCGCACCGGCGTTTTCGTCGTCGACTACGAGCGACCATGCGAAGTCGACTGCGAAGGCGGCGAGGGAGCGGCGTTCCGACGCATGCGGCGCATTGGGAACGAATGGTGAGCGGGCGTCTCGCCCGCCGGCAGCGGCACGTCTCGTGCCGCTGCGACGTGAACCGGGGAGTGAGTCGAGAGTGGAGTCGGGAGTTGAGTCGGGAGTGAGTCGGGAGTGAGTCGGGAGGTGAGTAGCCGTCGGACGAGACGTCCGACGGCCTGCGGGCGGGACGCCCGCGCACCGGCTTCTTCGTCGTCGACTACGAGCGACCATACGAAGTCCATTGCGAAGGCGGCGAGGGAGCGGCGTTCCAACGCATGCGGCGCATCGGGAACGAATGGAGCGCGGGCGTCTCGCCCGCCGGCAGCGGCACGTCTCGTGCCGCTGCGACGTGAGCCTGGGAGTGAGTCGGGAGGTGAGTAGCCGCCGGACGAGACGTCCGACGGCCTGCGGGCGGGACGCCCGCTCACCTATTTCGAAGACTTCTTCGACGAGCGTTTCGTCGTCGACTTCTTGGACGTGGACTTTTTCGACGTGGACTTCTTCGAGGATGGGGCGCGCTTCGTCGAGGAGGCCTTCTTCGCCGTCGACTTGCGCGAGGAGGACGAGGCCTTCTTCGACGAGGCCTTCTTCGTCGTGGACGACGACTTCTTCGACGACGAAGCCTTGCGGCTCGGCACCTTGCCGCCTTCGCGGCGCGCTTCAGAAAGACCGATCGCGATCGCCTGCTTGCGGCTCGTCACCTTCTTGCCCGAGCTGCCGCTCTTCAACGTGCCGCGTTTGCGTTCCTTCATCGTCTTCTCGACCTTTTCCTGCGACTTCTTCCCATACTTTGCTGCCATTGCACTTTCTCCTTGTGCAACGTGCCGTGTGCAAGTCCTCTGCCGGCCGGCACGGCCGGCAGCTTGATGGGCCAAGCCTGCACGAGGTTTCGCGTTCTGCGCGAGTCCTTCGTGCAGCAACGACATCGCGCGATGTCGCTCAGTTCTTGTCCGAGTAAGACGTGCGCGCCATCACCATCGCATTGCGATTGCCGATCACTTCGACGTCGATCTTGTGCACGCCCATGACCTTCGTCTCCGGCTTGCGCACTTCGATCTCGTAGTGGCCGGCGAGCGTCTTCTGTAAGCGATCGATCGCGAGCTGTGGGAAGTTGTGCAGCGCGGCGTAGAAGCCGCCTGTGTCCTTCGCCGCCGTCGCCAGACCAGCAGCGAGCGTATGGCCGTCTGCGGCGGTGAAGTCGAGCGAGAACACGCTCACGCGCGCCGACTCCAATGCGCCGCGCGCGATCGAATAATCGCGTCCCATGTCGACGCGCCGATTCCACAGTTGACCGAGTCCCCATCCAAAAAGGATGAGCGACTTCGTTCCCGGAATCGGACGCAGCGCGTTCGCGAGCACCGTCAACGCCTGCTCCGGCGTCGCCGCGTTGCGCATGTCGTCGCGATGCAGACTCGCCGCGAGCGACGGCCGGGGCACGACGCGCGGCCCGGGCGGGTCGTCGATCCGCAGCGATTTCTCGCACGCGTCGTGGATGTCCGCCGCGCTGCCGCTGAAGTCGAGACGGAACTTGAGATGCGAGTCGTACGAGAACACCGCGACGCGATCGTTCTCTTCGAGCGTCTCGATCAACTTGTCGGCGTAGATCAGCGACTTTGCCTGACCCTGTACGCGTACGGAGTTGCGCGCGAAGTCGGTTTGGAAGAGGAAGACGAGCAGGCGTCCGCGCGGCGCGGGCGCGAGATCTTCATGCGCCGTGCTCTCATCGTCGGTCAAGGCGGCGGCGAGATCGCGACCGGCGGCGGTCTCCGGAATCCACTCCACCGACTCGATCTGCGCGATCTTGCCGTCGATCTTCACCCGGAAGTCTTTCGCCTCGAGGTTCAGCACCGGCTCGCCGCCGGCCTCGGTGACGCGTGCATCGACGATCACCCGTTCGACGGTGATCGACTCTTCGATCTGCTGCGCCGCGAGCGGCCATGCGAGGAGCAGCGCGAACGCGAGCTTCACGAGTCGCCTCCATCTGCGTACGCGGAACGGGCCATCACGCGCAGATCGCGGCCGGTCAGCACCTTCACCGAGATCGAATGCTCGCCGCGGCGCGTCGTGGCCGGCCGCACCTCGAGCTCGTAGTGGCCGGAGAGGATGGAGCGCAGGCGGTTGTACGTGATGCTGGAGGCGCCGCCGTAGTAGCCGCCGGTGTTCTCGGCGACTTTGCGCAGCGAGACCCACAGCGAATGCGTACCGACCTTCGGCGTGTCGATGGCGAACACGTTCACTCGCCCCTTCTGCAGCGCCGCCGCGGCGCGATCGTATTCGGGGCTCTGCGTCACCCAGTTGCTGCGCATGTAGTAGTTGCCAAAGCCCCAGCCGCAAAGCAGCAGCGACTTCGGGCCCGGAATCTTGCCCAGGATTTCGCCGAGCAGAAGCAACGCCTCTTCGGGACGCGAAGTCTTGCGCAGCTGTTCGCGGTCGAGCAGCGCCGTGAGCGAAGGCGCGGTGGAGGGCGTGGGCGGTGGCGGCTCGTCCATCCGCATCGTCTGCGCGATTGCCTGTTCGATGGCGGTGCGGTCGTCGGTGAAGTCGAGGCGGAACTTCAGATGCGAGTCGAGCGACAGAACGGCGATGCGATCGCCCGGCTCGAGCATGTCCAGCAGCTTCGTGCGCGCGTCGTGCGCGAAGCCCATCTGTCCGCTGCTGCGCCCATAATCGCGCGCGAAGTCGGTCTGGACGAGGAAGACCATCACGCGTCCGGACGGCGGAGGTGGCGGCGGCGCGGGATCCGAAGTCTCGACGGATTGCGTCACCTGTTCGCGGGCGAGCGCCGTCTCCGACACCCACGTCACCGACTCCACGAGCGCGTCTTTGCCGTCGATGCGCACCCGGAAGTCTTTCGGCTGCAGGCCGCGAACCGGCACGCCGTCGAAGTTCGTGACTCGTGCATCGACGATCACGCGCTCGACGGTGACGGTCTCGCCGATCTGCTGACCCGCGACCGAGAAGGAGAGGAGAAGCATCGTCGCGCCCGCAAAGGCTGACGGGAACGCGAAGCCTCGTGAGGGCTTGACCAACCAACGCCGCCGGCCGTGCCGGCCCGTCTCCTGTGCGGATACAACCATCGGCAACAACGTGAGCAGCAAAGCCAGTCGTCGCATCCGGCGAGTTTAGAATGCGCAGCCATGCGCATCCGCTTCATTCTCGTGACGCTTCTTCTCGCCGTGTCCGCCTCCGCCGCGCCGGCCTTCGACAGCCTCTTCCTCGACAAGACCATGCGCGTCGACTACTTCCACACCGGCAACAAGGGCGAGGAGATCATCGCCCTCGACCGAATCGTCTCCGACGGTCCATGGTCGGGCTCCAAAACGAAGCTCGTCGACACGACGAACCTCGGCAAGTACTACTTCGAAGTCGTCGACCGCGACACGAACCAGCCGATCTTCACCCGCGGCTTCGCGTCGGTCTTCGGAGAATGGGAGACGACGGACGAGGCGAAGGAACGCGCCGGCACGTTCCACGAGTCGCTGCGCTTCCCCTGGCCGAAGAAGCCGGTGCAGGTGATCCTCAAGAAGCGCGACAGCGTCAACGCGTTCCAGCAGATCTGGTCGACGGTGGTCGATCCGAAATCGCGCTTCGTGAACCCGCAGGACGTGAAGCCGGCGGGCAAGGTCTGGACGCTGTTCGAGAACGGCCCGGCATCGGAGAAAGTGGATCTGCTCATCATCGGCGAGGGGTACACCGAGGCGCAGCTGCCGAAGTTTCATGATGATGTGAAACGGCTCGCGGCGAAGCTCTTCGATACCGAGCCGTTCAAGAGCCGCAAGAAAGACTTCAACGTGCGCGCGATCGATCTGCCCGGCGCGGCGAGCGGCGTGCATCGGCCCCGCACGCGGGACGACCGGCGCACGACGATCAGCACCGAGTACAACATCTTCGACTCCGAGCGCTACGTCCTCACCCTCGACAACCGCGCGCTCCGCGACGTCGCCTCGGCGGCGCCTTACGACTTCCTGGAGATCCTCGTGAACGAGAAGCAGTACGGCGGCGGCGGGATCTACAACGATCAGGCGACGGCGGCTGTCGATACCGGGTTCGCCGAGTACGTCTTCGTCCATGAGTTCGGCCATCACTTCGCCGGCCTCGGCGACGAGTACTACACGTCCGACGTCGCGGTGACCGTCGAGCTCGTGGAGCCTTGGGAGCCGAACCTGACGGCGAACGGCGCGCATCCGAAGTGGGCGGACATGGTCGACAAAGACGTGCCGCTGCCGACGCCGTGGGACAAGACCGCGTTCGAAGAGCACAGCAAGGTGTATCAGGCCGAACGCCGCAAGCTGCGCGAGGCGAACGTGCCCGAGACGCAGATGGATGAGCTCTTCCGCCGCGAGCTCGTGTGGGAAACGAAGTTCCTCGGCGACCAGAAGTACGCCGGCAAAGTCGGCGCTTTCGAAGGCGCCGGCTATCAGGCGACGGGACTGTATCGGCCGCAGGCCGACTGCATCATGTTCACGCGGGACGAGGTCGGCTTCTGCAAGGTCTGCAAACGCGCGATCGAACGGGTGATCGACGAGTACGCGAAGTAGCCGGCCGCACCCACGCCGAGTGTCATCCTGACCCGCGAAGACGGGGAAGGATCTCCTGCTACGGGCGACCAGCGCACGTGCCGGGAGATCCTTCGCCCTCTGCGGGGCTCAGGATGACACGTACACGGCTGCGCATCCGCGACACGTCACACGACGACGCCGTCCGCGCGCGAGACCCAGCGTGTCGGGTAGCGGGGATGGGATCGCCGTCACGACCTGCGCCTCATCCCGAGACGCGCACCCGCGCGCCGAGTGTCATCCTGACCCGCGAAGACGGGGAAGGATCTCCTGCTACGGGCGACCAGCGCACGTGCCGGGAGATCCTTCGCCCTCTGCGGGGCTCAGGA
>JAFAVZ010000397.1 GCA_019242175.1 Acidobacteriota bacterium | reverse complement strand
GCTGCTCCATCGCTACACCGGGCAGGACGACATCATCGTCGGCATGCCGGTCATCGTGCGGCCCGGCCAGAAGTTCGCGTCCGAGATCGGCTACTTCATCAACATGGTCCCGCTGCGCACGCGTTGCGGGGACCAGCAGAAATTCAGCGAGCTGCTGCGCAGCGCCCGCAAGACGATGCTGGATGCGATCTACCACTCCAGCTATCCGTTCGAGCTGATGCTCGACAAGCTGCGCACCCGCAGCACGACGAAGAACGCCGTCTTCCAGGTCAACTTCGCGTACCAGAACTTCATCGGCGACGAGAGCTTCTCCACGATCGTGCGCCAGCCCGGCCTGGAGATCACGAAGGTCGAAGAGATCGGCCCGGAAGGCTACTCCGACCTCGGCATGGAGATCTTCGAGAAGGATGGCGCGTTCAGCATCCATCTCCGCTACAACCCCGACCTCTATCCGGCCGGCGCGATGGAGCGCTTCTGCGCGCATTACACCGCGCTCCTGAAGAGCATCTCCAGCGACGGCGACCTTCCGCTCCACGCCTACTCCATCGTTCCGGAAGACGAGAAGCGGAAGCTGCTCGTCGAGTTCAACGCGACCGACGCCAGCTTCCCGCAAGACCGCTGCATCCACGACTTCTTCGCCGAGCAGGTCGCGCGCGATCCGCACAAGCCGGCGGTCGCGTTCCGCGATCAACGCCTGACGTACGGCGAGCTCTCGGAACGGACCACCGCGCTCGCCTTGCATCTGCAGTCGCTCGGCGTGAAGCCCGACGCGGTCGTCGGCCTCTGCCTGGAGCGCTCGGCCGAGATGATGATCGGCATCATGGGCACGGCCCAGGCGGGCGGCGCCTACATGCCCCTCGACCCCGAGTATCCCGACGAACGCCTGACCTACATGCTGCAGGACAGCAACGCGGCGGTCGTCCTCACCCAGGAAAAGTTCCGCGACCGCGTGAACGCGCTGGTGACGCCCGGCACCGTCGTCCTCTGCCTCGACACGGAGTGGGCGAAGATCCCTCAGGCGAACGGCGCCGAGCTGCGCCGCGAAGTCGGCCCGCGCAACGTCGCGTACGTGATCTACACCTCGGGCTCGACCGGCAAGCCGAAAGGCGCGCTCGTCGAGCATCAGGCGCTGGTGAACCGCATCCATTGGATGCAGAACAGCTATCTCATCGACGAGCGCGACGTCGTCCTCCAGAAGACGCCGTACAGCTTCGACGTCTCGGTTTGGGAGTTCTTCTGGCCGATGATGACGGGCGCCTCGGTCGTCTTCGCCGAGCCCGGCGGGCACAAAGACGTCGCCTATCTCTCCGGCCTGATCGAGAGCGCGCAGGTGACGACGATGCACTTCGTCCCCTCGATGCTGCGTGCCTATCTCGAGCACGCCGACATCGCCTGCGGCAGCGTGCGGCTGATCTTCGCCAGCGGCGAAGCGCTGGATCGCGGATCGTGCGAGCGCTATCGCACGAAGTTCCCGCACGCCGCGCTGCACAACCTGTACGGACCGACCGAAGCGGCGATCGACGTCAGCTACTACGACTGCACGGCGCTGACCGAGTCTTTCGTCCCGATCGGCAAGCCGATCGACAACATTCAGCTCTACATCCTCGACCGCAACAATCACCCGCAGCCGATCGGCGTCGCCGGCGAGCTGCACATCGCCGGCGTCGGCCTCGCCCGCGGCTATCTGAATCGCCCGGAGCTGACCCAGGAGAAGTTCGTCGCGAACCCGTTCACGCCCGGCGCGCGCATGTACCGCACCGGCGACCTCGCCTGCTGGATGCCCGACGGCAACATTCAATACCTCGGCCGCATCGACACCCAGGTCAAGATCCGCGGCTTCCGCGTGGAGATCGGCGAGATCGAGGCGCAGCTCAACGAATTCGCCGGCATTCAGGACAGCGCCGTCATCGCGAAAGGGGAGGGGGCGGACAAGCATCTCGTCGCCTTCTACCGCGCGCACGACACGAGCGCCGATCACCTCGTCCAACTCTCCGGCGACGCGTTGCGCGCGCATCTGCTTCGGGCGCTGCCCGACTACATGGTGCCGACCGCGTTCGTGAGCGTGAATTCGATTCCGCTCAGCTCGAACGGCAAGGTCGATCGCCGCGCGCTCGCCCGCCTGGAAGTGACGCTCGCCTCGGCGCAGGAGTACGTCGCGCCGCGCAACGAGACGGAGAAGCAGCTCGTCGCCATCTGGTCCGAAGTGCTGAACGTGGCGCCGGAGACGATCGGGGTCAACGACAACTTCTTCGAGCTCGGCGGCCATTCGCTGCGCGCGGCGCAGTTGCTGGCGAAAGTGCGCGCGCAGCTCGCCGTCGAGATCCCGCTCAAGGCGTTCTTCGAAGGCGGCAGCGTCGCGCTCATGGCGCGCTACGCCGGCGCCGCGGAGAAGAGCGAAGCGCGGATCATCACGCCAATCGATCGCTCCCAGCTCGAAACCCTCCCGCTGAGCTTCGCCCAGGAGCGGCTGTGGTTCATGCACCAGCTCGAGCCGAACAGCGCGGGCTACAACCTGCCCGGCGCCGTGATCATCGATGGCGACGTCGACACGGAGCAGCTCGAACGGGCGTTCAACCTGCTCATCGCCCGGCACGAGAACCTTCGCACCGTCTTCCCGACGGAGAACGGCCAGGCGCGGCAACGCATCCTCGATCGCGTCGACTTCCGCCTGGAGCGCAACGACCTGCGCGACGGCGGCGACGCCGCGTGGCGCGAGGCCGAAGCGCAGCGCCTTTGCCGCATCGACGCCGCGACGTCCTTCGATCTCGCCACCGGCCCGCTGCTTCGCGGACGCATCCTCCGCCTCGCCGAGCACGAGCACGTCCTCATGCTCAACATGCATCACATCATCAGCGATGGCTGGTCGATCGGCGTGCTGGTCAACGAGCTGCGCGCG
>JAFAVZ010000347.1 GCA_019242175.1 Acidobacteriota bacterium | reverse complement strand
GCATCGGCGTCAGTCGTCCCGACCGTCCACCACGCCGCGTGGATCCCACTTCCCGTCGCGGCGCCCGAAAGCGCGCGGCTCGGGTTGGTCGGGGCCGAGGTTGTCGGCGTGGATGTCGGCCATCACGAAGTTTTCGGGTGGCACGGGAGAGCCGTGAAGGCGACGGAGCATCGCGAGCTGACCGGCGTGCGTCATCGCATCGGAGAAAGGTCCCTGCAGGATCGCCTCGGCGGAAGGGAACGTCGCGCCGGAGGCGAGGCGGGCGCCGATGTCTTCCAGCACTTCGTGGAAGCGCACGATCTCCGCCGGCAGGTCGGCGAGCTTCTCCGCCGTGTACTCTCCGCCGATGAGGAACGTCCTCGAGTAGCCGAGGACGCTCGTCATGTGGCGGAGGAGCTCGCGCGGCGTGCGCACGCCGGGCGCCACCCGGAAATCCGCGAAAGACTCCGGAGCGCCGCGCAGCGCCTTCTGCGTCCGATAGGCGAGCGCGGCGAGGAAGTGGCGCAGCAGCGCGTTGCTCATTTACTTCGCTGCGTAGAAGACAGGATCTCCGGAGTCGTTGTCAACGAGCGAGCCGTACACGAACAGGCCGCCCGGGTTGTCGGTGTGCGCCTGCAGCGTCACGCTGCCGAGCGTCGCCACGTTCACGTTCGGGAACAGCGCCGCGATCGACGTCTGCGCCTGCGACTGCGGCGGCAGCGAGACGAAGCCGGTCGCGAGCTGCTGCCCATTTTCCGCGAGCAGCGTGAGCGAGATGCCGATCGTGTCGTTGCTCGGGTTCACGAAGCCCGCGTTCGAACGGAAGCTCGCGTCGGAGCGGAGGCCCGGCACGTAGCGGTCGTTGCCGAACGTCGAGACGGCGTCGATCGATTGGCCGTACGTCCCGCCGTTCGCAGCCGTCGTGTACGTGCGGCTGGAGACGATCGGCCCGTTGCCGCCGCCGCTCCAGGTGATCTCGAGCGCGCCGCTGCCGGCGGAGAGGCCGCCGAACCAGTCGAGGATGTCGGCCAGCGTCGTCGTCTTCCCCGCCTGCACCGCGAGGTTACGCGCCTGCACGTTGCGGTTGTCGAGGCCGGCCGGGAGATAGCGCAGACCGAGCGTCAGCGTCGAGCCGGTCGGATTGTGGAACGTGACGTCGCTGCGCCAGAACGTTCCGTTCGCGCCCGGCGCGCGGCCCACGGCCGGCAGTACGAGGCGGCCATTCGAAACAGCGGGGATACCCTGGAGGAAGATCGGATCCTGCGTGCGGTTGTCGATCTTCGACGCATAGACGCTGAGCGCATTCGCCGCGGCGGCCGAGACGCGCAGCGTCATGTCCGTCTGCGGAGCGACGCCGGCCTGAGGGAAGAAGCCGGAGAGCGCGGCCTGCTGGAAGCTGCCGGCCGGCACCGTCACCTGCGTCGTTCCGAGCGTCACGCCGTTCGCGTCGAGGAGCATCATCGTCGCCGACACCGCGGCCTCGCTGCGGTTCACGAGTCCGATGTTCGTGCGGTACGACGTATCCGCGGTGAGGCCGGTCATGTAGAGCGTCTGCTGCAGGTCGGCGGAAACGACGTCCGGCACGGCCTGACCATACGTGCCGCTCGTGCCGTTCGTGAACGTGCGCGACGAGACCTTCAGATTGGCCGACGTCGACGCGCTCGTTCCCTCGATCGCCAACGCGCCCGCACCGGACGACAGCGAGAAGATGTCGAGCAGCGCATTCGCATACGTCTTCGACTGCCTCGGATTCAGCACCAGCGCACGCTTCAGCACCTCGCCGCCCGCGCCGGGGATGAACGACAGATTGATGTTCACCGCTTGCTCCCCGGCGTTGAACAGGCTGAGCTCCGTGCGCCAGAGCGAGCCGCCGACGCCGTTCGTCTGCGTCGTGACGGAGATGAGCGAGCGATACGGCACGTTCGCCGTCGACACGGTGATCGTCTTCATCGCCGCGGCGCTCGACGTCGCTGAAACGGCGGTGAGCGTCACGGTGTACGAGCCGGCCGCCGCGTAAGCGTGCGACGGATTCTGCTGCGACGAGAACGAGCCGTCGCCGAACGCCCAGGTCCAGCTCGTCGGCGAGCCGCTGGAGCGATCGGTGAACGCGACGTCTTGTCCGACGCTCGCGTTGACGGTCGACGCGTCGAACGACGCGACGATCGCCGGCGTCGCCGGATTTCCCGAGATCACCGAGATCGTTCGCGTCGTCGCCAGCGCCTCGGCATTCCTGTAGATCGTCAGCGTGACGGTGTACGTCCCGGCGGTGTTGTAGCGATGCACCGGATTCTGTTCGGACGAGATGCCGCCGTCGCCGAAGTTCCAAACCCACGCCGTGAGATTGCCGGTCGACTGATCGCTGAAGCCGACATCGTGGCCAGCGACGGGATTCGTCGGCGACCAGGTGAACTGCGCCTTCATCGGGATGGACGGACCGCTGACGGTGACCGTCTTCTGCGCCGACGAAGTGCCCGCCGCGCCGCTGACGGTCAGCGTCACGGTGTACACGCCGGCCGCCGCATAAACGTGCGAGACCGACGAGCCGCTCGCGGTGGCGCCGTCGCCGAACGCCCAGGCCCACGACGTGATCGAGCCGCTCGACGCATCGGTGAACGCGAAGTTCGTCTCGCCTGCGACGCCGGAGCTCGGCGTCGCCGTGAAAGCCGCGGTGAGCGAATTGCCGATCGTCACCGACGCGATGTTCGACTGCCCGGAAGCGCCGGCGCTGTTGAACGCCACGACGTAGAGCCGATAGATGCCGGAGCTGAATCCGGTCAGCGTGATCGTCGTGACGTTCGCGCCGAGGTCGCCGACCTTCTGGAAGGCGCCGCTGCCGATTGCGTAGTAGACCGACTGGCCGGACTCGTTCGTCGCGTTGTCCGTCCAGCGCAGCGTGACCGTCGTGCCGCTCGGCGTCGCCGTCAGACCGGTCGGAGCGGAGGGAACGCCCGTCGTGCCGCCGCCACCGCCGCCCGGATTCGTCGCGGTGCCGTCGGGATAGAGCCACTGCACGGCGCGCAGATCATCAGAACGCAAAGCCGGTCCCTGACCGGTCACGGTCGGCCACATGAGCGAGCCGCTGACGGTGCTGTGGCCCAGGCCGAGGGTGTGGCCGAATTCGTGGGCGATGATTTCGGCGAGACGGCTGCTGGAGAGGCCGGTCGTCGGCGAAACGTTGTCCTGGATCACCAGGTTGCCTTCGGTGATGTTGTACGTCGAGGTGTAAGTCTGCTGAGGATGATCGGCATCGCCCGCGAAAGGAGACGTCCACGCGCCGCCGAACGTGACGCCGTTGAAGCCGCCGCGGCCGACGACGCCGCCGGTGCTCGGGTTCCACGAGCCGCTGATCTCGTTGAGCGGATCGTTGAACAGCACTTCATTGATGCCGTTCGGGCGATCGAGTCCGCCCGGCGTTCCGGTGCCTGTGCCGCCGTACGTGTAGCGGATGTCGGTGCTCGCGGCGTTGTTCCACGACGCGAGTCCCGTCTGCACTTCGCTCACGCCGCCGCCGCTGTAACCGGGCTGCGTGCCGTACGTGCGCCACGAGGCGCTCTGGCCGTTCTGGAAGCCGAACCAGCGATAGACGTTCGGCTCGTCGATGAGCTCGAAGTTCGGCGCGGAGGTGAGGCCGCCCGCATTGCGCGTGCGCGGCGCGCGGTCGATGACCGGATTCACGACGCCGTAGTTCATCGGCGCCTTGCGTCCGGCGGCCGTCTCGGTGATGAAAGACTCGAAGCCGGCCGCATCGCGCTGGATGTGCGGACCGTTCAGAGGCTCGAGATTGGAGTCGAGGAGGTTGACGTTTTCCTGCTCGTCATTGCGGGTGAAGAGCTTGCGGCCGTCCAGCGACTGCTCGCGCGTGAACTTGCCGATGTAGAGGTCGACGGTGCGATATCCACCTGCGGGATGCGGCTCGAGGAAGGCCAGGACTTCCTCGCCGGCCTTGTAATCGGGGCCGCCGAAGACTTTCGTGATGCGGTTGTCGATGGCGCCGCCGATCTCGCGGATCGTGATCGTGCCCGCGGCGTCGCCCTTGACCGTCTTGTCGATCTGGAGCGTCGTCTCCGTCCAGATGCGTCCGTCGTGGTCGACGGCGACGCTGCTGAGGACGGTGCCTTCGACGATGACCGGAGATTTCGCGACGAGCGCCTCGTCGCTGGGCATCACGATGGTCGTGGCCGACAGAGGAGTGGCGAGCACTGCCGCCAACATCAAGACACACGTCAGCCCGTACACCCGGAATGGATTCACTTGGCCTCCTTGGAAAGTGCAAATAAAAACTGGCGGCGCTAGAACCTCATTCCTCGATGAGAGCGAAAGCCCGAACCGGGAAAGCCGCCGCGCCGCGCACTTTCGGCGGCACCGCATGGAAGCGGAAACCGTTTGCGGGCAGCGCTTTCAGATTCGTCAGATGCTCCACGATCAGCACTCCCGCACGGAGCAGTGTCGTATGCACCGGCCGCTCGCCGCCGGCCGTGTCGTCGATGTTCACCGAATCGATTCCGACCAACGCCGCGCCCGCTTCGACCAGCAATTGGGCCGCTCCTTCCGTGAGATATGGATGTCCGCTGCCGTACTGAGCCGTACCAAAGTGTTTCGACCAGCCGGTATGAACGAGCACGGCTTTGCCTCGCAGACTGCGCGAAGCGAAGTACGAGCCGTCGACGATCCGCAGCGCATCACGCGCATCGATGACGATGCCGTCGAGGTTCGCGAGCTTCTCCAACGGAAGCTGCGCGACGTCCGCCTCCCCTTCATAGCGATGCACCGGCGCGTCGAGATACGTCCCGCTGTTGCCGACCATCTCCACGCGCGAGATCTGGAACGTCGTCCCCGGCGCGTAGCGGTCGAGCGTGCGATGGCCGATGTAGTCGCTGATCTTGGGCGCCGGCAGGCCGGGATACGTGATCGTCCCCTCGCCGATCTCGTGGCTCAGATCGATGAGGCGCGTCATGGCGCCACCCGCTTGTTGAATGCGGCTTCCATCCGGTGGAGATGCGCCTTGTATCCGGCCGGATCGATGAAGCGCTCCGGATGGCCGATCTTCGCCGCGAGATCGAAGAAGCCGCCGTGCGACCCGAGGAAGACGTCGCAAGGCAGCGCGCGGAGTTTGGCGAAGGAGCTGCGGTAGTCCTCGACCGCATTCGGCCAGAGCGGATTGCCGACGAGCTTGTACTCCGTCGGCGCGCTGATGCTGCAGAGGAACACGACGTCTTTGCCGGCGGCGCGCAGCGTCCACGTCGTGCAGCCGTGCGTGTGGCCGGGCGTGAGATGCGCGACGAGCGTGGTGTCGCCGAGGGTGACTTTCTGGTTGTCCTGGAGAAGGGTGTCGGGCGGCGTGGGCGGGAACGGGAAGCGGTCGCCGAACTGCGGATCGTCGAGGCCGCCGCGCGCGAGGAGCGGCGCTTCTTCCTTGGCGGCGAGGAACTTCGCGCCGGTCGCGCGGCGCAGCGCGTCGATGCCGCCCGCGTGGTCGGTGTGCCCGTGGCTGTTGAGGATCAGCTTCACGTCGCGCGGTTGGAAGCCGAGCGTGCGGATGTTCGCGAGGATCATCGGCGCCGTGTCCTCGTAGCCGCCGTCGATCACGATGTGGCCCTTGTTCGTGACGATGAGGAACGAGGTGACGTCCGACGCGCCGACGTAAAACACGTTGCCGACGATGCGGAACGGCGCGATCGGGTTGTTGCCGGTGTGGGCGGCGAAGAGGAGCGCGGCGAGGATCATCGAATCATTCTAGTGGCCTGCAACGGCGGAATCGGTAGCACCTGGCTTGGTCTCGCCGCCTGGAGCGTCGTTGCGCCTCCTCGACATAGTCCCGCTATGCCTGCGTCGGCGCGCCTT
>JAFAVZ010000127.1 GCA_019242175.1 Acidobacteriota bacterium | reverse complement strand
CGCACCGAGGCGGGAGTCGGCCGGGACAAGCGACTCGTCCATCTTGTCCAGCTCGCGCGACGCCGTGTTGCGCACCTGCGAGCCGTGGCCGGAGTAGTAGAAAACGACGACATCGCCTCTCCGTGCGCTGGCGCCGAGTTTTCGGATCGCGGTCAGGATCGCGCCCCGTGTCGCCTGCTGATCGGTGAGCGTCACGATGTCGGTCCGGCGGAAACCGTGCACGGCGACGAGGAGATCGGCTGCGAGGCGGATGTCATTCACGGCGCCGTCGAGATTCGGCCAGTCGCGGCCCGGTACCGGCTTCGACTTCTTGTCGGCCTGCAGCCGTGAGGCGGTGTAGTCATCGATGCCGACCAGCAACGCGAGCTTTGCGGCGCGCAGCGGTTGCGCGAGAACGACGGCAGCGATCAGGAGCACGATCCGGATCCGCATCTTCGGCCCTCCGTGCTCCTAAGGACACGCTTCGTGCGCGATGGTGTCTGTCGAGGAAAGATGCACATCGCATCGACTCTGCTTCTGGCCGCGCTCTCGGTCCGCGCGCCGGATGCCGCACGATCGGCAATGCCGTTGCCCGCGTTTTCCGATGCGGCGGCCGAGTCCTCGCCCTTCGATCCCGCCCAGTCGACGGCGCTGTTCGTCGGCGTCCGCACGTTCGCCGAGGAGTCGGAGCTTGCGGAGGTGCGGTACGCCGTCGACGATGCGATCGATCTTGCGTATGCCCTGGCCATCGACCGCAGCGCGCCGCTCGTGCTGCCGAGCCGCGTAGCGCTGGCGTTGTCAGGAGAGCCGCAGAAGGCGACGTCGCGCGAGCGGCTGCGCGAACTGAAAGCCGCTGGCGCGAAGGTCTATCCGGCGCGCAATGAAGACATTCTGTATCGCCTCTATCTGACCTTCGAGGGAAAACTGATCCGCGTCTCGGTCGACGACGGCGCCACGACTTCAGCGAGATTTCATCTGATCTCCGCGCAGTGATGCGAGCCGCCCGGCGACAGGGCCGAGCGGCTCGTTCAGAGAAGAATCGTCACTCGCGAGCCATGGGGCAAAACGCGAGCTCGTACGGACCGCGACTGCCGCGGGGACTCAGTCCGAGAGCTTCGAGGAGAGGCGACCAGCGAGCACTCGTTGGGTGGACCGCACTCCAGTCGATCTCCGCCTCGGACGCCGGCGGCGCTTCGGCCTGCATCGGCACGACGCGCATGGCCCGCGCGGGCGGCTTCCGCACCAGGTCGTAGTAGAGCTGGAAGTGCTGACCGGCCGCGGGAACGCGGTTCGCGCCGGGATCGGCCGGAACCTCGAAGGGCGGGAAGTTGAGCACCGCGAGCTCGACCATGCCGTCGCGGGGATGGAGCTTGATCGAGCGCTGGCTTTCAGGGTCGTCGAACTTCGTGTCGACGATCTCCACCACATCGCCGGGCACCTGAATTTCGGCAGCGACCCAGGTCGCCAGTGCCTGAGCGTACGGACCATCCGGGCCGGCGCCGGACGGTGGGCGGAAGTGGATCGGCCGAACCTTGCCGTCCACTCGCGCGAGAGCGTAGGTGAAGACCTTGCCGCTGCGGAACCGAAGCCTCGCGGCGATGACGCAGCCCGGCGGCGTGTCGTCCGAGGTGTATGCCGCTTTGAATCCCTGCGATCCCGGAACGACGTCGCGCAGCGACGGCACCCACGAGAAGTCTTCCCGTTCGTGCGCGTCGGCCGGCACCGCGTTCAAGACGCCGGCTTCGTTGCGTCCACGGACGCCACTGACGATCGAGAGCGGCCCGGCCGGGCCCGAGAGACTCAGATCGGATTCGGAGAGCAGCCATGCGCCGCCGCCGGAAGTCGTCGCTGCGCTCAGCGCTGCGGCTGCTTCCTGGGGAAGCTTGTTGGGAAAGAGGAACGGAGCGATCGAGGCCTGGTCGCCGGCGGGACAGGAGTCGCAGCTCCCGGCCCGGGCGAGAAGCATCGGAGTGTGTTGAGGAAGGGTGGAGGACTGGTGAGGGGTACGAATCAGCAGAACGGTCAGCTCTTTGCCGTCTGCGCTGGGAAAGAATGCGATCAGGCCACTGAAAAAGATCTTCAGAACGAAGCCCATGAATGTCATCTCCTCTTCGGATGGGCTCGCGCCGCGAATGGCGAAGACGCGTAGCCCACGAGTTGAAACGGCGCCCATGCGATGGCCGACCGGCGCTCGAGTTCGGGATCCTCGATCATCTCGATCTGAGCCTTGCGCAGGGCATCGTCCGCGTTGTCTCCATCGCGGTAATGGCGATGGAACTTCACGAGCAGCTCCGCGGTAGCCGAGTTGTCGCTGACGTTCCACAACGTCCCGATCACTCCCGGCACACCGGCTGCGATTATCGGCCGGACGAGAGGCGCGAGCCCCTCCGGTCCGACCGGCGTTCCGCCGGCGCTGCTGCATGCGGACAGCACCGCAAGCCGCGGATGCTCCAGGCGTAAGTCGGACAGAAGCCGTGTGGCGTCCAGAGCGCCGGAGTCGGCTTCCGCCGGAGCAAAGAGAAAGAACGAGCGCGAAGGCATGTCGGGATTGGCGACGCCATGGGCGATGACGTGCATCACGGCGCTGCCTCGCGCGAGCTCGAGGAATTCCGGAATGGTCGCCTCCACGCCCGAGCGCCGCCGGACGATGATGTCCGGCGCATACAACCGCTCGATGCGATTCGCTTCCTCTTCCGCACCGCGCAACGGCTGCAGTCCGCGCGCGACGTCCAGCTTCGGATTGAAGGCAGGATTCACGAACAACAACACCGACTCCCGCCCCGTGGACGGTTCTTGGCGATCCCGCGCGAGCGAGAACGCGTACAACGTGGCGCTCGCGGCGATCGACAGAGAATGCCGCCGAATGAAGTAGTCCTGCCCGTCGCGCAATGCCGGGAAAGGCAGTCCGTGCATCGCGCGGTCAGGCACGATCACGACCCGCTCGTCGGCCGCGACCTTCGCCATCGGAGCCGCGAAAAGCTCGAAGTAAGGTGCGGCGAGCAGCGCTTCGAAATTTTCCGCGTCGCGCGCATTGGCGAATTCATGCAACGCATTCGTCCATTCGGCGATCTTGTCGTTGCCCACAGACAGTGGCACGCATTCCGGGCGCCCTGCATTGCGCACGACCCAGACGTACGCGCGATCGTCGAGCACCATGTATTGCAGCAGCGTCGTGTGCGCCGGAAGCTCGCGTTGGACTTCGCTCAGTGTCAGCGGTTTCCCACGGCGCATCCATTCGTTGCGTTGCAGAACGAGGTCGAGCGGCTCGGCCGCGTGCGCTTCCTCCGCGTAATCGAAAGCCTCGTCCGGCTTGCCGTCTGCGACGAGCTGGCGGACCACTCGGCGATAGGCTTCCTGAGAACGGGAAAAATAGGCGGACCAGAATGCCTCGTCTTGGCCGGAGATGGTCGGCCGTCCGCCTAGAACGAGCTTCTGTTCTTTGTGCAGAGCGGTGATGGCGCTTCGCAAGTCCGCCAGGCCTCGAGCCTTGTCGTTCTCGGCCTGATAGAGCTCGCCACGTCGAAGGAGCAGACTCGCCACCAAGGACTGATAGTGCGTCGTCGATGCGAGGTGGATCGCCTCGTTCAACGCTTCGATTGCCTTCTTCCGATCCGTCAGCGCGAGCGTCTGCGCCTGCACCTCGGCGAATCGGGCTCGGAATCCACTGCGAATCGCTTCGTTGGCTGGATCGGCCTTCTCCGCAATGAGCGGCAACGCACGATCGAGGTCCGCCTTCGCTGCAGCGTATCGATTGAGAGAGGCGAACATTCCGGCTCGTCCGCGTAAGGCGACGCCCAGATTTGCATTCAAATACTTCTCTCGGGGTTTGTCCGTATTACGATTCAACAGATCGGAGATCAGGCGAACTGCTTGCTCCTGGTACAAGAGACCGACCCGCGGATATCCGAGCTCCAGAGCGGATAAAGAGCTTTCGCCGAGCAGCAGATGTCGCGACTGCGGCGCGAGGGTTGCCGCCGCCCGCCCTTGAGCCAGCAAAAGCGCACGCCAGATCGACGGCATGTGACCGATCTTGCGCAGAACGCCGAGCTTCCGTGTGTAGAGGTTCGCCAGGCCGTCCTGGTCGTTCGTTTTGTCGAGAATCGCCCGAGCCTTGTCGTACTCGGCGAGCGCGTCGAGAAGCCGCGAGCCGGCCGTGTAGCAGAACCCGCGATTCGAATGCAGGCGAGACAAGAGATAGGAGTAGCGCCGCTGTCGCAATTCGGGCTCCAGCCGCCGGAACATCTCCAGCGCGCCTGCAATGTCAGGCGCAAAGACGCGATTGGTTGCCCAATAAAGCGTTGCGGTGAAGCGCAGAGGGCTCGCTGCCCGAGCGAAGGCTTCTTCGGCCGCCTGATAGGCCGCAATGGCGCCCTTGCTGTCTTGACTCTGCTCGGCCAGCCGCGCAGTGTGCAAGGATCGGCAACCGTTGCGCAGATCCGCGCTCCGCGCCGTTCGAATCTGCTCGACGCTCTCCAATAGATACCGGTCGCCGCTCAGCGTGGCGATCGCTTCGGCGATCCTGCGCGCGAGGCGAAGCTGCTTCGCGGCTTCCTTTTCGTCGCGAGCTTCGGCCCAGGCCAGGAGAACGGTTTCTTCCACATACCGCAGCGCAGGACCTTCATACCCGCGGACCAGATCCTCTACTGCGGCGCGGTCCGCATCCGGCGTCTCGGAGAGCAGCTTTTCATGGAGCGGCCATTGCGACGCCGCGGAAAGCGTTTGCGCACGCGAGAGCCGGTTCCAATGCTCTGCGGCCTCCTCTTTCCATTGCTCCGGCAGATCGTGGCGGAGGGAGTCCCATTCCTCCAACGCATCTTCGACCAGGCCCAAAGTCTCCAGTGCGAGCGCCCGATTGAACCGCTCCTCAGGCTTTCGAGAACCGTATTGCCTCGCCCGCTCGGAAGCATCGAGCGAACGAACGAGATCTTCGGGCTGATCTTTGCGTTGCGCGCGGATGTAGTACGCGCCGGCGAGATCGCTCCACGTGCGTGCATCCCGCTTTGGACGCGCGAGCACCTCGAGCATGGCCACCGCCGCGTCCGTGCACTGAGGTGCGTACGCGAGAATCCGGATCGGGTCTTCCTTGCTCGTTCGCATCAGCCGGCTGCACACGCTCGGTTCCATAGACACGAGATCGAACGGCGGGGTGGGGACCGCGCACTGGACATCCTCCACGACGTGACCGACCGGAACGGCGTGCTCGCAGCGTTGCCAACGCCCGAACCCGCTCAACAGCGGCTCCGTGACCCGAACCGCCTCGGCACCTGCGCGTCCGCCGGAAGTCACAGAGCGCGCGCGGTCCGGAATCTCACGAGTGCAGGCGAAGACGAGTACGGACCAAAGGATTCCCAGGACGGTCTTCGACCATCCGGCCGCAGCTGAAGTTTTCATCACTGCCCTCTCCGCACGGGAACGTAATCTTTACCGAAAGAACGGGTTCAGCAATGATATAGGAACGGCTCATGGACAAAGAACAGGAAGAGCGATTTCAGCAGCTGTACGGCTACCGACGACTCGTCCTCTCTGTGTTCAAGCAGCTCGGATTTCCCGACGAAAAAGCCGAGGATCTCACCCAGGAGACTTACGTCCGTGTCCTTCAGAGTTGGGAGGACTATCGCGGAGATGCACGTTCGGGATACCTGGAAACGATCGCGCGCCGCATCGCGATCAATGAATTGCGGCACTGGGCGACGACCAAACGCGCGGGAATGCATCTTCCCCAGGAGCACGCCGAAAAGATGGCGGACGAGCGCATCGAGGCGGCCGAGGACCGGCTTCTGCGTCTGGAGAATCGGGACCGACTCCTCGCCGCCGTCGCCAGGTTGGAGAGAAAGCCGCAACGACTCGTACGGCAGCAGCTCGGTGGCGCAAGCTATCGGGACATTGCAACCTTCGAACGCATGACCGAGGATGCGGTTCGAACAGCGCTGCGGGATGCGAGAGTCAAGCTCAGACAGTTCCTTGGGGAGGAGTCGGGACTCGGGGGCGAGAAATGATCAGCAAAGAGGATTGGCGGCTCGCGTACGAGCAGATGCTCGAAGAAGGGCGGCAGAAGTTCGAGCCGCCGACGGTGGAAGAAGTCGAGAAGCTTTTCAACGGCGAGCTCGAAGGGGAAGAGGCCGAGCGCGTCCGCGATGTCCTCAGCTATTACCCGGAAATTGCCAGGGCGATGACGATCCCGTTTCCGGAGGAGGATGACCCGGGAGTTTCGAACGTCGCGGAAATGGAGGCCGGCTTGGCCGAGATCCGTCGGCGGGCTCGCCCCCCTCGCCGCCGGCAGTTTCGGGTGTTCGCCTACGCAGCCAGCATCGTGGTGCTCATCGGCATGGGCGGCCTGGTCTATCAGCAATCCCAACGGACGCCGCTCACGACGAAGATCCTGCTCGCAGACGGAGCGCGCGGCGGCTCCGCCGGACCGCGCGGCTCGCTGATGCAGCCTCCCATCGATCTGTATACCGAAACGCGCTATCGCCTCCAGCCGGTCTTCCATCCGAGTCACGCCTATCGCGAATATCGGCTCGATCTCTACGACTTCACGGCACCGGCGCCTCGCATCGCCTGGAGTGGCCGCGTGCAACGCGCGCCGGACGGCTCCTTCCCGTTCGAGCTATCGACGAAGGGATACGCGCCTGGCACCTATCGCCTCGTCCTCTTCGGCGTCGACGACGCGCCCGCGAAGATCGCGGTCTACAGCATCCACATGTACGAACGCTGACCGCGCGCTCTCCTACTTCTCCGGCTCTTCGTGTCTTTCATCTACGAGACACGGAGGGTTCGTATGTCCCACGGGCGAAGAGCACTTCTCGCGATCGGTCTCTGCTTCCTCGGCGTAGCGCTCGCCGCCGAGCCACGGCGGCGAGCGTTGTTGATCGGCATCGACGACTACGGCACGCCGCAGACCGGAGCCCGTCGCTTTCTCCATCTCAGCGGCTCGGTGAACGACGTCGAGCTGATGCGCGACCTTCTCGGATCGGTCTATGGATTTCGGCCGGACGAGATTCTCATTCTCAAGAACCAGGATGCGAGCCGTGCCGCGATCTGGAACGCGATCGACGGCTTCCTCCTCCGCGACGCGCGCACAGGAGACGTTCTCCTCTTCTACTTCAGCGGTCACGGCTCGCAGGTTTTCAACTCCCTCTCGGATGAAGCGGACAAGCTCGACGAGTCGATCGTTCCGGCGGACGTCAACCGTGGCGCGGCGGACATTCGGGACAAAGAGCTGCGGCGGCGATTCGCACCGGCATTGCAGCGAGGAGCTCGCCTCACCGTGCTGCTCGACAGCTGCCATAGCGGCTCCGGCGTTCGCGGGTTGCCTGGCGGCGGAACGCCGCGCGTCGTACCGCCGGACATGCGCGACGTGAAGGACGGCGATCGCGGTCCCAAACTGGAAGAGATCGGCGCGCTGGTCTTGTCCGCAACGCGCGATGGCGATCTCGCGTTCGAAGCGCCGGGCTATCAACGCCGCCGACAAGGCGTGTTCTCCTGGGCCTGGAGCCGGGCGGTGCGAGATGCCGTACAAAACGAGCCGGCCATCGACACTTTCCGCCGCGCGGCCGCACGCATGCGCCTCGAGCGTCCCGATCAAGTACCGGTCATCGCCGGCAACGACGACGCACGCCTCACGCCCTTTCTCGGAACGCGGCGCGACCGGCGGGACGATCGCGTCGTCGTCGCCGTGCGCTCCGTGCAGAACGGCGTCGTGAAGATCGAGGGCGGCTGGGCAAGCGGACTCACCGCCGGCAGCCAGCTGCGCATCGTGAACAAAACGGCTTCGGACACGCGTCTGGAAGTCGTCGCAATCGATGGGGTTGGCGAGTGCCACGCGAAGATCGTCGACGGTCCGGCTTCTGCGGTCCAATCGGGCTCATTGCTGGAGCTCGTCGCATGGGTTGCACCGCGCGAGCAGCCGCTGCGGGTCTGGATTCCGGAAGGAACCGAAGAAACCTTCGAAGCCGTTCGGTCACTCGATCTGGACGAAGCGACGAACCTGATCTCAGATCCGACGATCGTTCGCGCCAACGTCCTGCGCTGGATCGGACAGGAGTGGGAAGCGGTCGACGTTTCGGGCCGGCGCAGGACACGGCTCGGCTCTACGCCGCAGCGCCGCGTCGTCCTGAACGGCCTCTCTCCGAATCGACCGCTCTTCATTCAACTCCCCGCAACGCCCGCAATCAGTCGACGCCTCGGCGCCGATCTGCAGGGCGTGAAACGCGTCGCCCGCCCCGAAGATGCGGACTACATTCTCACCGGCCGCATCTTCCGCGGGCGCATCGAGTACGCGTGGCTACGCCCGTTCGTCGATCAGCGAGATCCATGCACGCTTCCCGTTCGCACGGACTGGCACGACGGACGGAAAGCGAAAGACCTCGTTGCG
>JAFAVZ010000061.1 GCA_019242175.1 Acidobacteriota bacterium | reverse complement strand
AATGACAGGCGGATCTGAGTGCGTATCTTCTCGGCAAGTGTCATCCTGAGTCGCGCAGACGACGAAGGATCTCCCGGCACGGGCGCGCGACGCCCGTATCAGGAGATTCTTCGCCGTCTTCGCGGCTCAGAATGACACGGGGATCCGAGTGCGTATCTTCTCGGCGAAATCCGCTTCGCGTTCTTCGCGCGTTTTCGCGTCGAGGATCGCCATCACCGCGGCTCGATCGAGCGACGACGAAACGGGATAGATGTGCAGGTGCAGATGCGGCGTCAGGATGCCGAGCTTCAGCAGCACCGCGCGTTCTGCGCCGGTCACTTCGAGCAGCGCCTTCTCCGCGGCGCGATGCACGCGCGCGAAGTGCAGCGCATCCTCTTCCGAAAGATCGGAGAAGTTCTCGACGTGCGTGCGCCATACGACCATCGCATGGCCGCGAACGGCGGAGTCCTCGTGCAGCAGAACCGAACAGCGTGCATCCGACCAGACCGCGTCGATCGTAGAATCGCGACAAAACGTACAGGAGACATGCATGTTTCTGGCGGCCGTCCTTCTCGCGATTGTGTCACTCGAACCGGGTCTGAGCGATACGCACTGGAAAGTCACGACCCGGAGCGCCGAGGCGCAGCAGTACTTCGATCAGGGGCTGCGCTACATCTACGGCTTCCATCACGAGCAGGCGATCGCCTCGTTCCAGCGCGCGGCGGAGCTCGATCCCAGCATGCCGATGGCGTACTGGGGCACGGCGTACGCGCTCGGGCCGAACATCAACCTCGACGTCGATCCGGAGCGCGAGAAGCAAGCCTATGACACTGTCCAATCGGCCCTCGGCCATCTCGACGGCGCGTCGGAAAAAGAGCGCGATCTGATCCGCGCGTTGGAGAAGCGCTACTCGAACAATCCGGACGCCGACCTCAAGGCGCTCGCCGTCGACTACAGCAAGGCGATGGGCGAGGTGTCGAAGAAGTACCCGGACGATCTCGACATCGCGACGCTCTACGCGGAGTCGCTGATGGACCTCCGCCCGTGGAAGTTCTGGACCCACGATGGCCAGCCGAACGAAGGCACGCTGGAAATCGTCGGCGTGCTCGAGTCGGTCCTGAAGCGCAACCCGAAGCACCTCGGCGCGAACCACTATTACATCCACGCCGTCGAGGCGTCGCAGACGCCGCAACGCGCGCTCGCCAGCGCGAAGCAGCTCCAGACGCTCGCCCCGAACCTCGGCCATCTCGTGCACATGCCCGCGCACATCCTCCATCGCACCGGCGACTATGCGGGCGCGGCGAAGGCGAACGAAGTGGGCGCCGCGGCCGATCGCCGGTTCATGGAGAAGCACGGTCACGAGAACATCTACTCGGCGATGTACTACAACCACAACCTGCAGTTCGGCTCCGCGTCGCACGCGATGCAGGGTCGCTTCGATCCGGCGCTGAAGATGGCGTCGGAGATGGCCGAGCACGGCGCGATGATGGCCAAGGAGATGCCGATGGTGGAGAGCATCACGGCCGCGCCGCTCCTCGTGCTCGTGCGCTTCGGCAAGTGGACGGACGTGATCCGCGCGCCGCTCGCCGAATACGGTCCGCACTCCACGGCCGCCTCGCATTTCGCGCGCGGCGTCGCCTTCGCCGGCATGGGCAACATCGCCGGTGCGCAGACCGAACGGCGGATGCTCGAAGAAGCGCGGGCGAAGCTGACGGACGATCCGGGCATGTTGCAGAACAGCCCGAAGAATCTGATGACCGTCGCGGCGAACGTGCTCGATGCCCGCATAGCACTCGCGTCCGGCGACCGCGCGTCCGCGATCGCGTCGTACAAGAAGGCGATCGAGACGGAGGATCAACTCAACTACGACGAGCCGCCCAACTGGTTCTATCCGGTCCGCGAATCCCTCGGCGCCACGCTTCTCCGCGACGGCAAGGCCGCGGAAGCCGAGGCCGTGTTCCGCGCCGACCTGGCGAAGAATCCGAAGAATCCGCGTTCGTTGTTCGGACTCGCGAAGGCATTGCGCGCGCAGCAGAAGAGCGCGGCGAGCGCCGAGGCGGAATTCAGGAAGATGTGGAAGGGTGGGGCGCTGAAGGTCGAGGACCTCTAGCGCCGTTGCTCGGCTTCGATGGTGCGTGATGTGGTGAGCGGGCGTCTCGCCCGCGGGCAGCGGCACGTCCCCGTGCCGCTGCTGACTTTCTCGCGAGTCGTTAGCCGCCGGACGAGACGTCCGTCGGCCGGCGGGCGAGACGCCCGCTCACCATGTCAATTGCGTTTGCGTCGCCACAACCAACTGCGGGCAGCGCGAGCCAACGCGAGTTGCGCAGGATCGACTTCACGCGCGAAGGCTGCGGAATCGCCGCCTCGTAGATCGGCTTCGCGACGCGCGCGAGCGTGAGTGCGAGCTGCTCGGTATCGTCGACGACCGGCGTGCGGAGCAGCTCTTCGTACAACGCGGCATATTGATCGAGCAGCAGCTCCAGATCGGCCGAGGCGCGGATGCGATCCGTCACGAGGCTCGCATCCGCCGCGTCGTAACGATCGAGCTCCACGCCGATCGTCTCGGCGGTGATCGGTTGCCGTTGCAGCGTGCGCGCGCCGAAGTTGAGCGCACGCATCGCATCGAGCGATTGCGAGGTGACCAGGCCGCCGAGGCCGTCGTAGTCGCAGGCGATGACCGCGTTGCCGGTGGCGAGCGCCTCCAACGCGCAACGCGCCTTGCCGAACACGACGTCGTACTCGCGCAACAACTCCTCGGGCGCCGCGGGACGGCCGGCGTACGCGCCGGCGAGATCGAGCGCGATGCCGCGCTGTTCGCAGGCTTCGCGGATCGGCGGCACCCAGGTGTTCTCCGCAGCCGAGTTGCTGAAGACGAGTGCGCGTCTTGGCTTCGTCGGCAACGGCGCGCGGCGCGGGAAGCGCTGCAGGTCGACGGCGTTCGTAAGGATGCGGATCCGTTCCGCCGGGATGCCGTGCTCGAACGCCATCCGATCGCGGCAATTGCGATCGACGGCGACGTATGCGCCGATGCGCGGCGTGGCGGGTGGAATCGCATTCCAGGCGAGTCCGCCATGGCAGACGAAAAGCGCCGGCGTCTTCGGAAAGCGCAGCAATGCGGCGGTCGTCTCGAGGATCTGATGTCCGTGGATGAGGTCCGGCGGCGTCGCGATCGCGGCGAGGTCGTCGACGACCGGAATCGTCGCGCGGCGCAGCTCTTCGCCGATGCTGCCGACGAGCGTCGCGTACACGATCGGCAGCCAGCCGCGGCGGAGGAGCCCGAGGGCGAGGTCGCGCGTGTAGACGTCCGTGCCGCTGATCGACTGCACGCTGATCGTGGCGATGAGGACGCGCCGCGGCTCGTTCATGCGTCCGTCGGCTGCGTCGCCTTGTACAACGCCGCGATGAACGGCGCGAAGTGCTCGCCGTAACGGATCACTTCGCGATAGTGACCCGCGGCCACGCGGTCCGCCCCGAATTGCTCGTACGTCGCCTGGCGTATCGGAGCCCACGGTGGCGTCGCGCGGCGCAGCGACTCGAACCGCAGCGCGCTCATGCCTTCCCGTCGCAGAATGGCGTCCGTCTCTTTGCGCATCGAGGTGTAATCCTCCAGCGCCGCGAGCTTGCGGGAGAGCGCGGCCTCGTCGAGCTCGATCGTCACGTCGCCGTCGGCGATCTCGTAGTTGTCGATCTTCCGGCCCGACCGCGCGACGGCCATGTCGAGGATGATGCGGCCAAGGTCGTGCGTCGGGTTGTAGAGCTCCCAACTGTCGCCGATCACGACGTTCGTCTTGTGCTTGCGGAGCTCGGCCGTGAGCTCGCGCACGACTTCCGCGACCGGTTCCACGTCTCGCGTCAGCAGCAATTCGTACAACTTCCGGTCGGTGAAGCGGCCGAAGATCGAGCCGGCGACGGCGCCGCAACGTTCGAGGAGCTCGCGCGAGTCGCGCGTTCGGGAGCGGTTCTTTCGGCCCGAGCCGTCGGTGAGGATGTAGACGATGGGGCGCTTCTGCTCGATCCAGTGATGCAGGCGCAGTTCGTGCCCGGGATGTGCAATGAACAGCGCGGAACGGATGGTCATGAGGTGCCCCGATGATGCGGAAGGTTCGATTCGGCAGGACGAACGAGCAAGTGCCGGCGGTGAGTCTCGGCACGTGGGGCCACGGCGGTCCCAACACGAACGACGGCGCGTCCGTCGGCTGGTCCGGCAATGACGATGCGGCGGCACGCGAGGCGATCGTGCTCGCCTGGCGCCGCGGCATCACCCATTGGGATACCGCGGACGCGTACGGCAACGGGCACGCCGAGCAGTTGATCGGCTCGGTGTGGGATGAGGTTCCGCGTCACGAGATCTTTCTGGCTACCAAGTTCGGATACATCAAAGGCCCGTCCGGACATCCATACGATCCGGCATTCATGCGTGCGCAATGCGAAGCCTCGCTGCGCAATCTCCGGACAGACGTCATCGACCTGCACTACTTCCACCACTGCGATTTCGGGCCGGACGACGTTTATTTCGATGATGCGCTCGCTACGATGCGACGTTTTCGCGAGGAAGGCAAGGTTCGCTTCATCGGCCTCTCCGATTGGGACGCGTCGCTCATCATGCGTTTCATCGACCGGATCGATCCCGACGTCGTGCAGCCGTTCCGCAATCTCGTCGACGACGAGTACGAGTCGAGCGGCCTCCGCGCGTACGTCGACGAGCACGATCTCGGCGTCGCCTTCTTCTCGCCGCTGAAGCACGGCCTGCTCCTCGGCAAGTACGAGCACGCGACGTCGTTCCCCGCCGGCGATTTCCGCAGCGGCATCGCCGAGTTCGGCGACGAGGAGTTCATCCAACGAATGCGCCGCGCGGCAGACGCCATGCGCGAACGCTTCTCGCCGCATCCCGAGCCCGTGCTGCACGCCGTGGTCGGCGGCCTCCTCGCCGGCAACCCGACCGCGACCGTCCTCCTCGGCCAACGCAACCCGAAACAGGTGGAAGCCGCCGCGCGCATCGGCGAGGCGCTTTCGGAGGAGGATGCGCGATGGGTGGCGGCGCAGTATGGGGGAACGTCGCTGTCATCCTGAGCGCCGCAGAGCGCGAAGGATCTCCCGGCATGTGCGCTCTGCGCTCACACCAGGAGATCCTTCGGCGTCTTCGCGCCTCAGGATGACAAAGCGCCTCTACCGCGGCAGCAATGCGACGGCGCGTAGCGGGCCGCCGGAGCCGCCGGCGA
>JAFAVZ010000623.1 GCA_019242175.1 Acidobacteriota bacterium | reverse complement strand
TTGTGGGCGGGAATGTGCGGAGTGTCATCCTGACCCGCGAAGACGGGGAAGGATCTCCTGATGCAGTCGCCGAGCGCACGTGCCGGGAGATCCTTCGCCCTCTTCGGGGCTCAGGATGACACCTGCGTGCGGGAACGTGCGGAGTGTCATCCTGACCCGCGAAGACGGGGAAGGATCTCCTGATGCAGGCGATGAGCGCCCGTGCCGGGAGATCCTTCGCCCTCTACGGGGCTCAGGATGACACCAAGCGCGGGAATGTGCGGAGTGTCATCCTGACCCGCGAAGACGGGGAAGGATTTCCTGATGCAGGCGATGAGCGCACGTGCCGGGGATCCTTCGCCCTCTTCGGGGCTCAGGATGACACCAAGCGCGGAATGTGCGGAGTGTCATCCTGACCCGCGAAGACGGGGAAGGATCTCCTGATGCAGGCGATGAGCGCACGTGCCGGGGGATCCTTCGCCCTCTCCGGGGCTCAGGATGACACTAAGCGGGCGGCACGCCGAACGACTCCGTGATCAGCCCGCGCGGATCGATCTCCAGCTCGACGAGCGTGTTGTGCACGCGTTCGAGAAACGGGTCGAATCCGGCCGCCATCAGCGTCCCCTCGGAAGCCACGCGGCGGTTGCGTTCCAGCAGGCCTTCGATGCGGCCGGAGAGATGCGTGATCTGGCCGCTGCGCGCGAGCGGATCGAAGTCGGCGGCGTAGAGGATGTGCCGCGCGTCGGGCTCGTAGAGCACGATGATGCGGCGCGGATCCTTCTCCGCGAGCATGTGCAGCACGATGCTGCGCACGGGCGCGATTCCGGTGTCGCCGCCCATCAGCACGACGTCGCGGCCGTCATTCTCGGGAAGCAGGAAATCGCCGAACGGGCCGTCAACGCTGACCGTCGCGCCGGCTTCGAGGCGGCGCAGCGCCTCCCCACCCTTCCCCGTCCCGAGCCGCACGCAAAGCTGCACGGCCTCCGGACGTTGCGGCGCGGACGCGATCGTGTACGCGCGCGAAACGCCTTCCGGGAAGCGGAAGTTCACCCATTGGCCGGGCCGGAAGCGCAGCTCGCCGTCGTTCATGGCGACGGTCAGCTGCAGCACCTGCGGCGCGAGCTCTTCGATCTCGGTGACGGTGGCGGAGTGATGCATGCTGGCTTGAGTCTATCGCTTCGAGCTGCTTCAGGGACAAAGGGTCGCGGAGGCTTGGCCTACCAACGCTGCGGGCCGTGCCGGCTAGCTCCACATCCCCGACTTCGTGAGCTTCGAGATCTTCTTCAGGATGCGATCGCGTTTGAAGCCGCGGAGGTGATCGACGAAGAGGCGGCCGTCGAGATGATCGCATTCGTGCGACATCGCGCGGGCCATCAGGCCCTGGCCCCACATCTCGCGCTCCTGGCCGTTGCGATCGAGGTAGCGCAGCTTCACGCGGTTCGGACGGGTCACCGTCTCCACGAAGTCGGGAATCGAGAGACAGCCCTCTTCCTCGGTGATGATGCCTTCCACTTCCTCGATCTGAGGATTGATGCAGACGTGCAGCTCGCCGGGCCGTTTGCCGACGGAGAGGTCGATGATCATCAGCCGTTTGTTCACGCCGACCTGATTCGCGGCGAGGCCGATGCCGGGCGCGGCGTACATCGTGTCGACCATGTCGTCGACGAGGCGGTGGACCGACTCATCGATGGTCGTCACCAGCTCGGTCGGGCGGCGCAGCACCTCGGCGCCGTATTTGACGATGGGGAGAACGGCCACGGCTCAGGATCCTCGTTTCTTCAGGCTTTCGATCATCGCCTCGACGGTGTGCTTCGCCCGCTTCTTGTAGAAGTCATCGAGGACTTTGCGGATGCCGGGGAACCGCGCCAGCGCGTTGTCGAGCTTGTCCTTGTCGAGGCGCAACAGCTCGGTGGCGCGGGAAGCAGTGATGGTCGCCGTCCGCGGCTTGCCGGTGAGGAGGCTGACTTCTCCAAAGAAATCGCCTTCGCCGAGCTTCGCCAGGTAGACGGTGCCGCCGCCTTCGCTGACAGAGCGGGTGAAGACTTTCACCTCGCCCGAGACGATGACGTACATCGACATGCCGGAGTCGCCTTCGCTGATGATGACGCTGCCTTCGTCGTGCTGCTCGAGCTCCATCTCTTTGACGAGCGCCTCGCGCTCTTCATCGCTGAGCACTTCGAAGAGAGGGCTCTTCGGCACGGGGCGGCTGAAGAGCGGCTCGCTCTTGCCGGCGGCGTTGTCGACGGGCGGCGGATGGAGCGCCGCGAGCTGCGCGCTGATCTTCTCCGCCTTCTTGCGCACGGCGATCGCCTGCACGGTGAGGCCGTTGTCGTCGTAGTACTTCGCCGTCGCCTCGTACTGCTTCACCGCCTCCTCGAGATCGCCCGCGCCGGAGAGCGCGTCGGCGTACTGGAGGCGGATGCGCGGATTGGACGGATACTTCTCATGCTCGCGCTTGAGGAGCGGGACAGCCCGGTCGTAATCCTTCTTCGCGAGGAGCGTTGCGCCGCTTTCCGTTTCGGCCATTCTCAGTATTTTATCCGTTTCAACTCGAGCTTCGCGGAGGCGGCGGGCGTGGAGTACGGATAGCGCTTGATGAGCTCCTCGAACGCGGCGCGGGCGAGCGAGAGGTCGCCCGTTTTCTCCTGCGTGAGGCCCACCTTGTAGAGCGCATCGGGGGCCTTGTTCTGCTCCGGGAACTCCTTCACGACGCGCTCGTAGAACCGCATCGCCTCGCCCCAGTTGCTCGCGGCGTAGTACGTCTCGCCGATCCAGTAGAGCGCGTTGTCGGCGAGCTCGCCGTTCGGATCGGCATCGAACACATCCTGAAACGCGCGCCGAGCCTCGGCCATCTTGCTCCGGCCGTAGAGCATGAGCGCGTTGCGGTAGGAGTCGGCGATCTGCGCGTTTTTCAACGCGCCGCTCGACGACGGCTGTTCGACGACCGCCGGTTGCGGCGCAGCGGTGGGCTGGGCGGATGGTTGGGGCACAGGTCGATAGACCGGCGCAGGCGCGGGAGCCGGCGTCGGCTCCGTGACGCTCGTCGTCGACGCGACGTTGCGCGCCTCTTCGAGACGCGTCATCCGATCGTTCAGGACGTCGATGCGCTCCAGCAGCTCGGTGAGCGACGTCTGCAACGCCGTCATCTGCGCGTCCGTATTCTGCGGCGGCGCCGCGGGCGGCATCGGCCCGTCATCCTGCGCCCCGGTCGAGGCACACGCGGCGGCGAACAGAAGGAGGCAGCAGGCGGCGAGTCTTCTCATGCTTTGATCTGGTCGAGTCGCTTCTTCGCCCGGTCCGCGAATTCGCTCTTCGGATACTCGGAGACCACGCGTTCGAAGTAGAGCCGCGCCTCCCCGTTCCGCCCGAGCTGGGCCAGCGAGTCGCCCAGATCATAGAAGACGCCGTCCTTCTCGCGATAGCTCGGATACGTATCGATCAGATAGTTCAGGCGCCGTACGGCCGAGTCGAAGCTGTGCCGTTTGATGTAGTACTTGGCGACGATGTGCTCGTGCCTGGCCAGCCGGTCGTTCGCATCGAGCAGCCGAGCCTCGGCTTCGCTCTTCAGCGGGCTCCGCGGATAGGCGCGGATCATGTCCGTCAGCTTCTCGACCGCCTCGCGCGTCTTCTGCTGATCGCGGTCCGGACGCTCCATCTGCTTGAACGACACCATGGCGATCTGCAGGAGCGCGTAGTCCGCGCGGTCGCTGCCCGGATAGCGGTTGATGAAGTCGCGGTACTTGTACTGC
>JAFAVZ010000319.1 GCA_019242175.1 Acidobacteriota bacterium | reverse complement strand
TAAACGCACGTGCCGTCGGCGTGATAGATGCCGACGCCGAACACGAAGTCGTCCTGCGCGACGCGCACTTCCACGTCCATCTCGATGGTCACCGGCGTGCCTGCGCCGAGGGCTACGAGGTCGCGGCCTTCTTCATCGACGAGCGCGACGCGGCGGAGGATCACTTCGCCCGAGCCCCAACGCTCTTCCTCGTTGAGATCGTTCTCTTTTTCCTTCTCCTCTTCCGTCGACTCGGCCGCAACGACGGGCGCGAGCGTCGTGGAGGTCGGCGCCGCGACGCGTTGCAGGTAGGCGTCGACGACGCGCACCGGATCGCCGATCGCGATCGGCTCGCCATGGTCGAGCCACAACGCGCGGTCGCAGAGGTTGCGCACCTGATCCAGCTGGTGCGTGACGAAGATCAGCGTCACGCCGCGGTACTTCATCTCCTGGATCTTCGCGACGCACTTCTGCGAGAACTCTTCGTCGCCGACGGAGAGCACTTCGTCGATGAGCAGCACGTCGGGATCGACGTGCACGGCCACGGCGAATCCGAGGCGGACGTACATGCCCGAGGAGTACGTCTTCACCGGCTGGTCGAGGAACTCGGCGATGCCGGAGAACTCCACGATGCGGTCGAAGCGCTGGTCGATCTCCTTCCGGGTGAGGCCGAGCATGATGCCGTTGATGTAGATGTTCTCCCGGCCGGTGATCTCGGGATGGAAGCCGGCGCCGAGCTCGATGAGCGCCGCCACGCGTCCCGTGACCGAGACCTTTCCTTCGGTCGGCTTGAGGATGCCGGAGATGATCTTCAGCAGCGTCGACTTGCCCGAGCCGTTGCGGCCGATGATGCCGAACGCTTCGCCACGATCGACGGCGAACGTGACGTCGCGCAACGCCGGCACCGACGCATCCGGCGACAGCTTCGTTTCTCGTCCGAGGAGCGCGCTCTTGAGCGTGGCGAATTGCGACTTGCGGCCCCAGAGCCGGTACGCCTTCGAAACGTGATCGACGACGATCGACGGCATCAGATCGCCTCCGCGAGCGTGTCCCGCAGCCGGTCGAACACGTTGAAGCCGAGCCAGACCGAGGCGCCGGCGTAGAAGACCATCAGCACGGAATCGGCGATGCCGGGCAGGTGGCCGAAGAAGAGCACGTCCTGATACGAGACCACGAACGCCGTCATCGGATTGATGCGCAGCAACGCGCGCAAGAGCCGCGAGGGGATGTTGTCGATGAGGTAGATGATCGGCGTGACGAAGAAACCGAGCTGCATCAGGTTCGTGATGATGTCCCGCAAGTCGCGGAACAACACCGACGCCGAGGAAACGATCAGCGCGATGCCGGCGACGAAGAGCGTCTGCAACAACATCAGAACCGGCAGCAGGAGGATCGTTGGCGTGACGGTCGTCATGCCCGCCAGCGTGAAGATGACGATCGCGGCGAGCAGGATCGGAATCGCCAGCGCGAAGTGCACCAAATGCGAGAGCACCACCACCAACGGCAGCGCCTCGGCGGGAAACATCACCTTCTTGATGAGACCCGCGTTGCCGGAGATCGCATTCGTCGATTCGAGGACCGCGGCGGAGAAGAACGTCCACGGCAGGATGCCGGCGAAGAGGAACAGCGGATAGGCCGGAACGACGCGCTGGGGAAAGAAGCGCGTGAAGACGAGCGTGTAGATGGCGAGGAGCAGAAGCGGATTCGCCAACGACCAGAAAAAGCCGAGGATCGAGCCGCGGTAACGCGCTTTGAGATCGCGCGCCGTCAGCGCGGTGATGAGCTGGCGATGGCGGTAGAGAGTGGAGAGCAAGGGCGTGAATCGTAGCAGTTGGCGAGCTCGGGCCGTTGGCGAGTGTCATCCTGAACGGCGAAGACCGTGAAGGATCTTCTGATGCGTGCGGTCAGCGCTCGTGCCGGGAGATCCTTCGGCGTCTTCGCGCCTCAGGATGACACTGAATTGCTAGCGGTCGTCGGTAGCGATGAGCTGGCGACGACGGTAGAGAGTGGCCAGCAAGGGGTTGAATCGTAGCAGTTGCCGAGGAGCCGTTGGCGCAAGTGTCATCCTGAACGGCGAAGACCGTGAAGGATCCGTACCTTCAGGCACAGCTCGAGATCGGTACGGATCCTTCGGCGTCTTCGCGCCTCAGGATGACACTGAATTGCTAGTGGTCGTCGGTAGCGATGAGCTGGCGATGGCGGTAGAGAGTGGAGAACAAGGACGTGAATCGTAGCAGTCGGCGAGGAGCCGGTGGCGCAAGTGTCATCCTGAACGGCGAAGACCGTGAAGGATCTCCTGATGCGTGCGATCAGCGCTCGTGCCGGGAGATCCTTCGGCGTCTTCGCGCCTCAGGATGACACTCAAGCGGTCGCAGAGGCTTGGCCAACCTACGCCGCGGGCCGTGCCCGCCTAATGTTCGTCCGTCACGATGAACATCAGCGTCGTCGTGCCGATCTGGAACTCGGACTTGTCGTGCAGGTCGTACGGCTCCTCGATGCGCTCTCCGTCGACGAACGTGCCGTTGGTCGACTCGAGGTCGTAGAGCGTGTAGACCGTCTCGCGGACTTCGATCGCCGCGTGCTGGCGCGACGTCTCGCTGTCTGCGAGCGTGACGTCGGCGCCGGAGCGGCCGATCGTGACGCGCGGCTTCTCGATGCGGAAGACGCTGCCGGCGTCGTTACCATCGAGGACGGCGAGCGAGAGGCGCTTGCCCGTCGGGAGGCGCGGCTCGACCGGCTGCTTCCCGGTCTGCCGCGCATCGGCCTCGGGCATCGGCGACTGTTCCGTCGTATCCGGCACCTTCGTCTTGCCGATGTGCGTGGCGTCATGCCGGCGGCCGGTCTCGTCCGCCTTCTGCTTTTGCGCGAAAGCCGGATTATGGATCTCGAAGATCGCCTGGCACTTCGCGCACTTGATCTTTTTCGACGGTTTGCGCTCGAAGCGATCCTCGTCGTACTGATACTTTGCGTGACAGTTGGTGCATTCGATGATCACGGGCGAATAGGATACCTCCTGCGGCTGTAGAATTCGCCGCGCCATGAGACGGACGATCGCCCTTTTCTGCCTCGCCCTGCCGCTCGCCTGCACGAAGATGTCCGAGACCCCGACCGACACCGCCGCCACGACCGCCACCGCCAGCTCGACGGCCTCCGCCGGCAGTCTGCAGGTCGCCGCCGACGCGCCGCAGCGTCTGGCCCAGCTGCCGCGCACCACGATCGACTACGACCGCTCGCTGCTCAACGACAACGAGCGCCAGGTCGTGGCCAAGCTGATCGAGGCCTCGAAGCTGATCGACGACATCTACTGGCGCCAGGTCTCGGAGAAGAATCCGGAGTGGAAGGCGGCGCTGGAGAAGCAGGCCGCGAGCTCGCCGGTGGACAAGGCTGGATACGACCTCTTCATCGCGAACCGCGGACCGTGGGACCGGCTGAAGCAGAACGAGCCGTTCATCGGCTCGACGAAGAAGCCGGAAGGCGCGGGCTTCTATCCGGAAGACATCACGAAGGAAGAGGTCGAGAAGTACGTGGCCGCGCATCCCGAGCAGAAGGATGCGATTCAGGGCCTCTTCACCGTGATCCGCCGCAACGGCGCGAATCTCCAGGCGATCAAATACTCGGAGTACTACAAGGACTCCCTCACCGCGGCCGCGGCGAAGCTGCGCGAGGCGGCGCAGCTGACGAACAACGACTCGCTGCGGGCGTTCCTCAACAAACGCGCCGACGCGTTCCTCTCCGACGACTACCGCGACAGCGACATGGCCTGGATGGATCTGCACGGCCCGATCGAGGTCGTGATCGGACCGTACGAGGTGTACGAGGACGAGCTGTTCAACTACAAGGCGTCGTTCGAGTCGTTCATCACCGTCGTCGACAAGCCGGAGAGCGACAAGCTCGCGGCCTACGCGCATGCGCTGCCGGACATGGAGCGCAATCTCCCCGAGCCCGACCAGTACAAGAATCCGAACCGCGGCAGCGAGTCGCCGATCCGCGTCGTGCAGGAGCTCTACACCGCCGGCGACGCGCGCCGCGGCGTGCAGACGGCCGCCTTCAACCTCCCGAACGACGAGTTCGTGCGGGAGAAGAAGGGCTCGAAGAAGGTGCTGCTGAAGAACGTGATGGACGCGAAGTACAAGCAGAGCGGCCGCCCCATCGCGGACCGCGTGCTCGACGCCTCGCAGCTCCCGCTCGTGAACTTCGACGCGTTCTTCAACCAGGTCCTCTTCCACGAGCTGTCGCACGGCCTCGGGCCGGGTTTCCTCACCCAGCCGGATGGCAAGCGCGTCGAGGTCCGCATCCCGCTCAAGAACCTCTACTCGACGGTCGAAGAGACGAAGGCAGACGTGCTCGGCCTCTGGAACATCGTCTACGCCCAGAAGCACAACCTGTTGTCGTCCTTCAACGAGCAGCAGCTCTACGCGACGTACGCGGGCCTCATGTTCCGCTCGATGCGCTTCGGCATCGGCGAGGCGCACGGCCGCGGCACGGCCGTGCAGTGGAACTGGCTGCGCGAAAAGGGCGGCATCGTCCCGACCGCCGACGGCAAGTTCAAGGTCGACTTCGACAAGTTCCGCGACGGCGTGAAGTCGCTGGCCACGGAGCTCCTGACCATCGAGGCGACGGGCGACTTCGCCCGCGCGACGGCGCTGCTCGACAAGTACGGCGTCGTGAATCCGGAGATCTCGCAGATGAACGCGAAGCTGAACGACATCCCGGTGGACATCACGCCGGTCTTCCCCGCCGCCGGAGAGCAGTGAGATGACCGGCCGCTTCCTCGTCGTCTGCGCCGAGTGCGGCAAACGCCGGGAAGTCTCCGGCGAGATGCCCGAGGAGTACACGGCCTGCTTCGCGAAAGTGGTGGCCGAGGACGGCTTCGTTCCTCGGCCCGGCGTGCAGCTCGCGATGATCTGCGGCGCCTGCGCGGCGAAGTACAAAGGCAGCGAAACCGCCGACGACGAAAAGAAGATTAGAAACACGTAGGGCCGGCTCTCCAGCCGGCCCAGCGTCGACATTGGGCCGGCTGGAGAGCCGGCCCTACATTTTCCTACGCCATCTTGGCGATGGCTTCCTCGATCTGCTCCGTGGTCGGCATCACCGTCTCCTCGGGGCCGGCGACGAGGTGGCCTTCCAGCCACTTGTACTCGTCCTTCATCAGCTTCGAGACGAGCTTGTACGACTCCTCGTCGTGGTTGTCGAAGAGATAGCGGAAGTTCGTCTCGATGCGCATGCGGGCCTCGCGGCAGAAGACGTCGGCGAGATCGAGCGCGTTCTCCTGATCCTTCGACTGCTTGGCCAGCATCGTGGCGTAGCTGATCGCGGCGGCCATGGCGAAGAGGTCGGTGCCGATGTCGACCACGCGGAAGAGCACCATTTGCTTGCGCTCCAGCTTCGCCTGGTAACGCATCATGGCGTGGAAGATCGAGCGCGCGAGGTGGCGCGAGCTGCGCTCGATGAAGCCCATGTGCGTCGAGAGCTTGCCGAACTCGCCATGCTTCGGAAAGCGCGACCAGCCGAGGTACTTCGACGGATACCAGGCGGCGTAATGCGCGCCCGCTTTCGCCGCGGCGGCGAGCTTCTCGCCGGTCGGCGTCTCCGGCAGCAGGATCTTGTAGCCGCGCTTCATGTGCGGATCGACCGCCTCGCGCGCGATGAAGAGATGCTGGATCTCGCTCGTGCCTTCGAAGATGCGGTTGATACGCATGTCGCGCATGATCCGTTCGACCGGATAGCCCTTCTCGCCGCGCGCTTTGAGCGATGAGGCGGTTTCGTATCCGCGTCCGCCGCGGATCTGTACGAGGTGGTCGATGCACTGCCACGCCACCTCGGTGTTGAAGAGCTTGGCCATCGCCGCTTCGAGGCGGAGGTCGACGTCGCCGCGGTCGGCCAAGCCGGACGTCAGCCAAACGATCGACTCCATGGCGAACGTGTGCGACGCCATCCAGGAGATCTTCGCCGCCACCGCCTCATGCTTGCCGATCGGCAGGCCCCACTGCACGCGCTCGTTCGCCCACTCCTTGGCGATCTGCACCATGCGCCGGCCGCCGGCCGCGCAGCCGGCCGGAATCGTGAGGCGGCCGGTGTTCAGCGTGATGAGCGCGAGCTTGAGGCCGAGGCCTTCACCCCAGAGGAGGTTTTCCTTCGGGATGAAGACGTTGTCGAATTTCAGAAGGACGTTGCCGATGCCGCGCAGGCCCATGAACTGGCAGCGATGCGCGATCTCGACGCCCGGCGTGTCGGTCTCGAGGATGAACGCGGAGATCTGCTTCTTCTCCTTGCCGTTCACAACCTTCGGCGGCGTCTGGGCCATGACGACGATGACTTCCGCCTTCAGGCCATTCGTGCACCACAGCTTCTCGCCATTGAGGATCCAGCCCTTGCCGTCCGGCGACGGCGTAGCGCGCGTCTCCATCTTGGCCGGATCGGAGCCGACGCCCGGCTCGGTGAGCGCGAAAGCGGAAATCGCACCCTTCGCCAGGCGCGGGAGGTATTTCTGCTTCTGCTCGGGAGTCCCGAAGAGCTTCAGCGGCTGGGGCACGCCGATCGACTGATGGGCGGAGAGCCACGCGACGGAGGAGCCGCACCAGGTGGCGACGAGGGCGATCGCGCGGTTGTAGTTCGTCGCGCTGAACCCCAAGCCGCCGTACTCCTTGGGGATCTTCATGCCCCAGGCGCCGAGCTCGTTGAAGCCGTCGAAGAGGGAGTAGTCGTACTCGCCCTTGGCGTCGATGGCGTCAGAGTCGACGTTCTCGGAGAGGAAGCGATCGAGCTTCGCGAGGAACTCGTCCGCCTCGGCTTTGTCCGCGGCCGGCTGCTCGGGGAAGGGGTGGATGAGGTCGATGTTGAGCTTGCCGAGGAAGAGATCGCCGACGAACGACGGCTTCTCCCACTCCGTCTCACGCGACGCCTCGGCGACTTCCATCGCCTCGATGGCGCCTTTGGATTTTTGTTCGGCCATGGTGGGAACTCCTTTGCCAGCGGTGACGCTTACACGAATCTTGCCGCCCCTTATTCGGGCGTTGGGCGGAGTATGAATGAACGCTCATTCAGTGTCAAACAGCGCCGCGCCGACACGGCCGGGCCGGCACGGCCGGCTGCGGTTGGGGCCATAGGCTCTGCGGCGGTTTCGCAATCAACGAATGCGGTGCCGTCCGGGAGGGGGCCGCCGCGCAGAATGGTCGCCGAAGCCGAACACTTCCTGAATTCATGGAGAGCGGGCGTCCCGCCCGCGGGCCGACGGACGTCCCGTCCGGCGGCTTGTAGTACCGACGACTGATGGAGAGAACATCCGCGTGGTGAAAAAGGGCCGAGCCGCTGGCTACTCCTGATGCCGTCCGCCGCGGCTTTTCGCCTCGCGCGACCTTACTCGTTCGACCAACGTGCGATCCGCTTTTCGATCTCCTCGTCAGAGATGAAATCGCCGCGATCGGCGGCTGCCAAGCCTTCGTCGATCTTTCCCTGCACGTCGAGAAGATCGTCTTCATCGGTCTCCATCGCCCGATTTTCGTCCCGCTACGGATCGCACGTTCCGCAAGCTCGATATCCCTTCGCGATCGCCTCCTGCCGCGTTGCGAAAAACGCCGTGCAGTTCGAGCACCCGTAGTAGCGGCAACCCACGCGATGGAACTTGTACGTCTTCGTATTGCCGCTGTACCGAGCCTCCGTCGGCTGCGACGGTTCGCCGCGCGGGGCCGTGGTCGGCGCGGGTAGGGCCGGCGGGGCGCGGACGCGGAGCCGCGTTCGGCTTCGAGGATCACGGCCACGCCGGCGATGGCGGCGAGAAACCAGGCGAGGGCGATTACGGCAGACTTCCGCATGAACAGAAAGACACCGAACCGGAAGAAAGGTGGGCGGGCTCGGCGGTATCATCCATCCAAATGAAATTTGCAGCTCTTGCCCTCGGCGCGTTTCTCGTCGCGGCGCCGGCATTCGCCTCCCCGTGTGGCAGCGAGCCGGCGGTGATCAGCGTCCAGCCGCGGCTCGTCCATCTCGGCGACTATGTCTACGTCTCGGTCTGCCACCTCCAGGGCTTTCTCGCCGATGCCGAGACGCATCAGCAGAAGGTGACGCTCTACATCAACGGCATCGACGCGCAGGTCACGGCGACGGGCATCGATGACGACTCGGGCACGCTGCAATTCGTCCTCGACCGAACGGACAAAAACAAAGAGCTGTGGCGGCTGCAGCTCTACAACCCGTTGTTCGTCCCGACAGAGCCGATCTCGATCGGCGTCGGCAAAGGCGGCGATCGGCCGTTGCCGCGCGTCAAGGGGGCGAACGTTCAGGTCACACTGGACAAGTTGTACATCGACTGGTCGACGTGGCTCTGGCTCGCGTTGCTGCTCGCGCTCGTCGTCGCCGTGATCCTCTACGCGCGCAACAGCGATCTCCTGCGCGACGGGCCGAAGCTCGGCGGCCGCCGCCAGCCCTTCAGCCTCGCTCGCACGCAGATGGCGTGGTGGTTCGTCCTCATCGTCACCGCCTACGTCTATCTCTGGCTCGTCACCGGCGACCGCGACTCCATCGCCCCCTCACTTCTCGCCCTCCTCGGCATCAGCGCCGCCACCGCGCTCGCGGCGGTTGCGATCAGCACCGGCGATCGCGCCGGCGCCTTCCGCAAGACGATCGACGAAGAGATCGTCGCCACCGACCAATCGATCGTCCGCATCGACGCCGAGCTGCAGGCGGGCGCGCAGAGGATCGCCGAGGCGAAGGCGGCGGGGCGACCGACGGCTTCGCTGGAGGCGTTGCAGGCGTCGCTGCAGCAGAAGCGCATGGCGCTGGAAGAGTTCCGCATGAAGCTCGTCGAGCAGATGAGCGGCATCACCACGTTCGTGCCTTCCGAGGGGATTTGGAATGATCTGGTGACGGACGACAAGGGGGCGATTGCCCTCGATCGCCTGCAGATCGTCGTCTGGACGATCGTCCTCGGCGGCGTCTTCATCGCCACCGTCGTTTGGGATCTCACGATGCCGGAATTCAATGCCACGCTGCTCGCGCTGATGGGCATCAGCTCCGGGACTTACCTCGGCTTCAAGCTTCCGGGGCGCACGTAGCGATAGACTCTCGCCCACGATGAAAGATACCGACCTGGTCGTGAGCGGCGCCGAGCTCGAGCCGCTGATCGACGACCACGCCCTGACCCATCCCCGCCCGACCGTCGATCGCAACGCCCTGCAGGATCATCTGCGCGAGGCGCTCAAGTTGCTGCACGTCGACCTCGAAGACGAAAACGTCCGCGACACGCCGCGCCGGTGGGCCGACTCGCTCATCGCCATGACCAGCGGCTACGACTACACGGACGTCCGCAAGCTCACGACCCTCTTCCGCAAGGCTTGCTCCACGGCGGACGAGAACTGCCAGAACCTCGTCGTGATCGGCGGCACGTACAAGACGCTCTGCGCCCATCACATCCTGCCGTTCTTCGGGCGCTTCATCATCGGCTACATCCCAGAGAAGATGATCATCGGCGCGTCGAAGATCCCTCGCATCGTGGAGGTGCACATGCGCCGGCTGCAGTCGCAGGAGCATCTCGCGCACGGCGTGGCGGATACGATCGAGAAGATCCTCGAGCCGCGCGGGCTCGCCGTGTGGATGGGCGGCGTGCACATGTGCATGGTGATGCGCGGCGTGGAGCAGGAGTCGTCGTTCATGGAGACGAACGTCCTGCGCGGCGACTTCCTGCAGGATGAGAAGACGCGGCAGGAATTCATGTCCATCGTGAACCGGCGCGGGCAGAAGGACTGAACTCCCGCCGGGATCCTCCGTAAAACCAATCACTGCAACCATGTCCACCCGCCGTCGCCTCTTCCTCGGCCTGACGACCGCGGCCGTCGCCGCCGTCGCCATCGGCCTATTCGCCATCGTCCGCATCGGCTACTGGGATGTGCGGGGCTGGACGGGGATGAACTACGTGGCGCCGTACCCGGAGGCGTCGAAGAGCAAGAAGCCGCGCCCGATCTTCATGCAGCCGGGCCGCATCGTCGTGGCCATGCCGGACGAACCGGCCGTGAAGGCCGGCCTGCGCACCGGCGACCAGATCGTGACCATCGACGGCATCCCCTTCGAGGATCAGGTCCGGCTGCGAAAGCTGGACGACGGGAAGCGGACCGGCGACAACCTGCGCTACGTCGTGCTGCGCGACGGCAAGCAGCTCACGATCGACGTGAAGCTCGGCTCGCCGCTCGTGAACGCGCGAAAGATCGTCTCGACGGTGGTCATGCTGCTCGTCGTGCTGGCGTTCCTCGGCATCGGTGCCTTCGTCTTCATCCGCGCGCCGAACGACCGCCGCGTCGTGGTCTTCTTCGGCATGTGCGCGACCGCGGGGCTGTCGATGCTGACCTCCGGGGTCGCGTCGATGGAGGCCTCGAACATGCGCGGCATCACGAGCGATCCGCCCGGCGGGCTGCTCGTCCTCGCCGTCGTCAGCATCGTGAGCATCGCGTTCCTCCCGCTGATCGTCCACCTCTCGCTCGTCTTCCCGAAGGACCGGCCGATCGTGGTGCGCCATCCGTACGTCATCCGCTGGGTCTACGCGCTGCCGTTCTTCGCGCTCCTGCTCACCGTCGCGTTCCTCGCGCTCACCGAGGTCGCGCGCGGGAAGTCGACGACGTACGACATGGGCTGGACGGTCGGCCGCTATCTCTTCATCGCCGGCGGCGTGCTCGCCCTCGGCGGCGCTTTGATGGCGCTGCGCATCGCGTACCGAGGCCGCACGGAAGGGACGAAGCTCGCGTTCTTCCGCCGGCCGCTGCAGACGCTCTTCATCTTCCTCGGCTTCTGCTGCGGCGTGGCGCTCATCACCCGCGCGCTCGGCTTCGGCAAGATCGGCCTCGTGGCGATGGTTGCGGGCGTCGCGCTGCAGGCCATCGCCGTGCTGCTCTATCCGCTCTTCGCCTGCATCGAGCTCTATCGCAGCTACCGCGATGCGAACGTCGAAGAGAAACGCCAAGTGCGCTGGCCGCTCTGGGGAACGATCATCGCCATCGGCGTGCGGGCGTTGGGCATGGTGATCGGCGCGAGTCTGGGCATCTGGCTCACGATGCACAGCCTCGACATCGGCGAGTGGATGGACGTGCTCTCCGCGATCGAGATCGTGCCCCGGCTGCTCTACCTCCTGATCCCGCTGTCGTTCGCGTTCGCCATCCTGAAGTACCGGCTGATGAACATCGACGTGATCATCAAGAAGACGGTCACGTACGCGATCCTCAGCGGCGCGATCGTGATCGCGTATCTGATCCTCGTCGGCGGCCTCGGCACGCTGCTGGTGCGGATGACGGGCGTGAAGAACCAGGCGATGGTGATCGTCTCGACGCTGATCGTCGCCGTCGCGTTCGTGCCGTTGCGCAACTCGCTGCAGAAGCTCGTCGACCGCAATCTCTTCCGCGAGGCGGTGGACTATCCGCAGGCGCTGCGCGCGATCGGCACGCTGACGCTCAGCGCGACCGACAGCACGGCTTACGTCGCCGGCGTATCGGAGACGATCCAACAGGCGCTGCAGAACCGGGCGGTGGTGGTGTTCCTGCGCCGGCAGGACGAGCTCGTGGCGACGGCGAAAGTCGGCGTCTCCGATGCGGTCGTCGGACGGTTGCGCGTCGCGACGAATGCGGCGATCGAGGAGCTGTTCGTGCGGCCGTTCGATCCGCGCCAACGCGCGTTGCCGGAGTCCGTCGCCGCGGCCATCAAGCCGGTCGAGGCGGCGCTCGTCGTGCCGATCCGCGCGCACGGCTCCGTCGCCGGCTTTCTCGCCCTGGCCCGCAAGCTTTCCGATCAGGAGTACGACCTCAACGACATCGAGTTCCTCTCCTCGGCCGCGGACCAGATCGCGATTGCCGTGGAGCGCATCCGCCTGCAACGCGACGAGCTCGATTTCGAGCACGCGCGCGAGATCCAGGAAGCGCTCCTCCCGCGCAAGATTCCGCAGCTGCCGGGCTACGAGATCGCCGGCACGTGGCTCCCGGCGCGTTCCGTCGGCGGCGACTACTACGACGTGCTC
>JAFAVZ010000102.1 GCA_019242175.1 Acidobacteriota bacterium | reverse complement strand
GTGTGCTTCTTCTGCTTGTCGAGCGCAGGGGGATCGGAGAGCTCGATCTCCTGCCCGTTCACGATCGCGTGGGTGAAGCCTTCCTTCACCATCTGCAGCATCTGCTTGCGGTACTCGCCCTTCTTGCCGCGGACGTACGGCGCGAGAACGGTGAACTTCGTGCCGTTCGGCAATTTCATCAGGCGATCGACCATCTGCTGGATCGTCTGGGGCCGGATCTCGCGCCCGCAGTTCGTGCAGTGCGGCGTGCCGACCGAGGCGTAGAGAAGACGGAGATAGTCGTAGATTTCGGTGACGGTGCCGACCGTCGAGCGCGGATTGCGCGAGGTCGTGCGTTGTTCGATGGAGATCGCCGGCGAGAGGCCTTCGATCGAGTCGACGTCCGGCTTCTCCATCTGTTCCAGGAACTGCCGGGCATACGCGGAGAGCGACTCGACGTACCGCCGCTGTCCCTCGGCGAAGATCGTGTCGAACGCCAGCGACGACTTTCCGCTGCCGGAAACGCCGGTGATGACCACGAACTTGTTGCGGGGGACGACGACGTCGATGTTTTTGAGGTTGTGCTCGCGGGCACCGCGGATGATGATGGAGTCCATGTGCGCGGATGCTAACCCTCCGCGCGGCAAACGTCTTCCTTCTACTCCGCGTAGATTTCGTCGTGATTGCCACCCTGTTGCTGTACTTCCTCACCGCGGGCTTCGGCGCCTTCGCCGTGCACCGTTTCGTCGCGCGCACGTCGCGCGGCGCACGCCTTGCGCTCCTCCTGATTCCGCTCTGTTTCACCGGCCGCGCGCTCTTCACCGGCGGCGTTTACGCACCCATCGAGCTGCCGTTCAACTGGGAACCTTTGCGCTCCATGCGCGCGGCGCTCGGCGTGCCGCCGCCGCACAACGGCATGCTCTCGGACGTCTACTGCCTGAACATGCCTTGGAAGTACGCCGCGCGGCTCGGTTGGGCCCACGGCTGGCCGCTCTGGAATCCCTTCAACTTTGCCGGTGACATCCTCGCCGCGTCCGCGCAGCCGACGCCGTACGAGCCGATGACGCTGCTGAGTCTGCTGCTGCCGCCGGCGAACAGCCTGACATTCCTCGCAGCGATGACGTTCTTCCTCGGCGCCGCGTGCATGTTCGTCTTTCTGCGCGATCTCGGCTGCCGCGAGGTGTCGTCGCTCGTCGGCGCCGCGGGCTGGACGTTCAGCGCGTTTCTGGTGATCTGGCAGGGCTGGGTCATCGGCCCGTCGTCGATCTGGTTCCCGCTCGTCCTCCTCGGCGTGCGGCGCGTGATCCGCGAACGCACGCTCCGCGCCGGCGCGCTGCTCACGTTCGCGTTCACGATGATGCTGCTCAACGGGCATCCGGAGAGCGCGCTGCACATCGTGGCGCTCGGGATGGTGTGGGCCGGCGCGGAGATGCTCCGCACGCGCATCACGCTGCGCGCGATCGCACTCGGAATCGGCGCGGGCGTCGTCACGCTTTGCCTCTGCGCGATCTATCTGCTTCCCATCATCGAAGGCATTCCCCAGACGATGGAGAACAGCTTCCGCCAGGCGGTCTTCGCGAAACAGAAACGCTCGCGGCCCGCGGAGATCGTCATCGGCCATCTGCAGTCGCAGGTGATCCCGTTCCGTTTCGGCGATCCGTCGCGGCACGAGGGCGGATGGTCGAAGAGCCCCGCGCACGATTTCACCGAGGCGGCTTATGCGGGAAGCGTCTTATTCCCGCTGGCGATCCTTGCGTTGTGGCGCTCCAACCGTTGGGAGAAATGGCTGATCCTCGGCCTCGGCATCTTCGGCTTGCTGATGGGCGTCGCAGCCGCGCCGTTCGCGGATTGGATCGCGAAGTTACCGCTGTTCGACATGGCGCTGAACACGCGGCTGATCTTCGCCGTGTCGTTCGCGTTTGCGGCGCTCGGCGCGCTCGGCCTCGACTCCGCGCTGATGCATCGGCGCGACCTCGCGATCGTCAGCGGCATCACGACCATCGCGCTCGCCGCGTTCGTGGCGATCGAATGGAACGCGATGCTCGCGTGGGGCCTGAAGCCCGAGTTCCTACGCTCGCAGTCGCTGCTGCTTCTGCTGCCGCTCGTGCTGATGACGATCGTGGCGATGACGCGCATCACGCACGGCGTCGTCGCCGGCGCGGTGCTCGCGCTGCTGCTAGCGCAGCGCACGTCGGAGGCGGCAGACTTTTATCCGACGCAGCCCGCGCGCATTTTCTATCCGCGCATCGGCGTGCTCGATCGATTGCCGAAAGGCGGCGCGCCGTATCGCGTCACGGCCACGGGCCACGTGTTCGTGCCGAACATCGCTACGATGTACGAAGTCGAAGACGTGCGCGGCTATCAGGCGATGACGCTCGAGCGCATGCGCTGGGCCCAGGATCTGTTCTCGACGATCCAGCCGGTTTGGTACAACCGCGTCGACGACCTCACCCGGCCTTTCCTCTCCGCGATGAACGTCCGTTTCGCAATGGCTCCCGCTGGAACGCAACCGCCTGACGGATGGCGGCGCATCGACGGCCAACCGGGCGTCGAGATGTTCGAGAACATGCGCGTGCTGCCGCGCGCTTATCTGCCGCGGACGATCGTCGCATCGGACAACCTGCCGTTCTTCGAGATGGCCCAGCAGGCCGATTTCGCGGAACGCGGCTGGCTCGAGATTCCGCGCACGGCGCGGATGGAAGTGGAGAACGCGCGCGGCACCGTCGCCATCCAGCCTCGCGGCTACAACGCCTTCACGATCGACGCAAACCTCGACCGCCTCGGCTGGATCGTCATCAGCGAGTCGGCGTGGAAGGGCTGGCGCGCAACGATCGACGGCGAGCCCGCGCGGATCCGCATCGCGAACGGTGTCTTCCTCGGCGTGCAGGTGCCGAAGGGACGGCATCGCATCGAGCTGCGCTATCTGCCGAAAGGATTCGTGGTGGGGGCGTGGGTGAGCGGCGCGACGGTGTTGGCGTTGGCGGGTGCCATCCTGCTGAGCCGCGCCAGACAGCGAAGGATCCTCCATCGAACATAGGGCCGGCTCTCAGCCGGCCCCATGAAGTACGGTCGCGGCGGGCGAGGCCCGCCGCATCATTCTCGACTGCGGCCGGCTGAGAGCCGGCCCTACATGTAAGGTACGGATCCTTCGTCGTCTTCGCGAGTCAGGATGACACGGCGTCGCCGATCCATGCCGCGTATCGCGCCTCTACCTGTTCCGGGCGGATGACGACGAACTCCGGCACGTCGTAAGGATGCCTCGCCAGCAGCGCCGTTTGCAGCTCGTGCAAGCGCTCGTCGGTGGTCTTGATGAGGAGCACTTTCTCCCCTTCCTGCACCACCTGCTTCTCCCACCAGTAGATTGACTCCACGCCCGGTAGAACGTTCACGCAGGCGGCGAGGTGTGCGGCGACGAGATCGCGCGCGAGCGGCACGGCGTCGTAGTCGGCACCGACGGTCGTGAGCACGAGGAGCGGCGTCACCGCCGCGCGTCTCCGGCGATACGCGACGCCGCGTCGCGAGCCACGGCGCCGGCGGCGCGGCGGTACTGAGCGTATTGCACGATCGGCAGGCCGATCACCGTGTAGAAATTGTGGCCGCCGACGCTGATCCAGGTCGGCATCGGCATCACCTTCGTCTGGCGCACGTCGTACGATGCGACCTGCTCCATCGTGTCGCCGTCGTAGAGGCGCACTTCCGCCGCCACGCGCGACATCACGATCGTCACCCCCGCCGCGACGTCGCGGCCGCCGACGCCGATCTCGCCCACCGGCACGTCGCCGTCGCTGCCCGAAGACACGATCTCGACGTAATAGTCGGCATCGCCGGCGAGCGCATTCTCGTAAGTGCGATTCGTCAGAAAAGCGTCGAAGCCCTTGCTCTTCAACTGCCCGCGCAGGTTGTGTCCGACGAGCGCCGCGACGTCCGCATCGCTTGCCGTGAGCGAGCCGCGCATGCCGAGGATGCCGATGCGGAGGCGGTCGGCGTCGCGGTGAAAGGCGAACGCGGACGTGGCGAAAACGAACAGGAGCGCGGCAAGAGCGAGGCGACGCATCGCCTCATAGTACGCGCGTGCCGGTTTAGAATTCCCGCCTCGTGTTCAAGCGGATCGTCCTCGTTCTCTTCGCGGTGCTGATCCTGTGGGTCGGCTTCGAGTGGATCACGTTCCCCGACGTTTCGGAGCTGGCGAAGAACGCGCCGAAGACGACCGCGTTCATGGAGCGCCGCCGCAAGGAGCTGCGCGACGCCGGCAAGAGCGACGCGGTCACCTACAAGTTCGTCTCGTACGGCTCGATCTCGCCGTCGCTGCGCCGCGCGGTGCTCGTCGCCGAAGACGATCAGTTCTACGAGCACGAAGGCGTCGACGTCGAGGCGATGAAGGAAGCGTTCGAACGCGACTGGAAGACGAAGAAGCTCTCCCACGGCGGCTCGACCATCACCCAGCAGCTGGCGAAAAATCTCTACCTCTCGCCGTCGCGCAATCCGTTCCGCAAAGTGAAGGAGTTTCTGATCGCGCGATCGCTGGAGAAGCATCTGACGAAGAAGCGGATTCTGGAGATCTACCTGAACGTCGTCGAGATGGGCGAACGCGTTTACGGCGCCGAGGCAGCCTCGCGGTTCTATTTCAAGACGTCGGCCTCGAGATTGTCGCCGTCGCAGGCCGCGCTCCTCGCCGGATGCCTGCCGAATCCGCGGATCATGAACCCCGGCGCGCCGAACAAACGGCTACGCTTCCGCCAGAAGATGATCCTCTCCCGCATGCGGCGCTGGGGCTATCTGTTCGAGAAGGAAGTGCTGACAGAGAAGAAGCCCGCCGCCGAGTCGCCGACGACGATCACCGACACGACCGCGACCACGACGACCGCGCCTGAACCGCCGCCCGCGACGGACACGGATCTCACGCCGCCAACGGCCACGGAGACGAGCACGGAAGCGCCGCCGACGGAGACGACGACCACGGAGACCGAAACGACGACCGAGGCACCGCCGCCTTGAAATGTAGGGGCCGGCTTCAGCCGGTCCGGGCCGGCTTCAGCAGGTCCGGGCCGGCTGAAGCCGGCCCCTACATAAACTCGTAAAGCCCCATCTCGTATACATCTGCATCATGCGCTCACACATCGACATCCTGGGCATCCTCTTCATCATCCTCGGCGTCCTCGGTGTGGCGGCTGGCATCTTCGTGTTCGTGGTCGTTTCCGGCGCCGGCGCCTTGTCCGGCGAACGCGACGCGATCCTCGTCACGGGCGCCGTCGGAACGATCATCGCCGCCATCGTGATCGCCATCTCCGCGCCGAGCATCTTCGTCGGGGTCGGGCTGCGGCGTCGCCGCGAATGGGCGCGCATCTTCGCCCTCATCCTCGCGGCGCTGCATCTCTTCAGCTTCCCGCTCGGCACCGCGGTGGCGGTCTACGCGTTCTGGGTTCTGCTCAATCCGGAGACGACGCAGATCTTCGCTGCGCCGACGACCGCGATCACATCCGTACCTTGATCGGCGTGAACTGGTTCTCGGGGCCGAAGTTTTTCGCGAGGTAGGCGACGAGCTCCGCCTTCTTCGCATCGTCGAGCACCGCGCCCCAACGAACCATCTTCTCGACGCTCGCCGTCCACTGCTTTTCGTTCAACCGTTGCTGCGCGAGGACGTCGGCGGAGTGGCATTGCAGGCAGCTCGCCTCCGCCGTCTCCTTCCCCGCGCCGTCCGGCAATGTGTGAAACTGTGTGCCGAGGAGCGGGAGCGATGGGTCGAACGTCGCGCGCTTCTTCTTCGGCGCGGATGACGCAGCGGTCGCCAGCAACGTAAACATCAGGAAGAGAGATCCGAGGCGCTTCACGCGAAGACCTCCACGTCCACACCGTGCCACGAGTTGAAGAGATAGCCGCTTTGATTCCATTGCGCCTCGCGCGGCTGCACCGCGCCGCGGCTGTCCGTGGCGCGTGCGAGCAAACGAGCCTTGCCGGCGGTCTTCGCCTTCCAGCGATACGACCAGAGTCGCCACGCGTAGGGCGAGTGGCGCGAGTCGAGCGTCGCGGCGTTCCACGTCGCGCCGTCGTCATCGCTGATCTCGACTTTCGCGACGTCGGGCGCGCCGGAGAATGCAAAGCCGGCGATCGTCACGGACGTTCCGACCTTCACGCGCGACGGCGCCATCGTGACGCTCGATTTCACGATCATCTCCGTGAGCGGATGCATCTCCTCTGGCTTCACCGCGACGCCGGGCGTGCCGACGACGTTCGGCCAGCGATACGCCGTGTCCATGTAGAAACCCTTCTGCGGATCGGCCTGCGGGCTGAGACGCACGAGCCATTTCATCCAGTGATCGCCGGCCCAGCCGGGAACGACGAGTCGCAGCGGCGCGCCATGTTGCGCAGGCAACGGGACACCGTTCATCTCGTACGCGAGGATGGCGTCTTCCAACGCCTTCTCGATCTCCAGCGAGCGATGGAACGGCGGCACTTTGCCGGGAGGATCGTCATTGCCGAACGTGTGGAGATGCTTCGCCGTTGCCTTCACACCGGCACGATGCAGCACGTCGCGCACGCGCACGCCGCGCCATCGCGCATTGCCGACGGCGCCGTAACGCCACTGCACGCCTGGAACGACCGGCGTGTGCAGAGAGCGTCCGTTGCCGGCGCATTGCAGCACGCACGTCGCTTCGGCGCTCGGCATCTTCTTCAGATCCGCGAGTGTGAGCTCGAGCGGCGTCGTGACTTCCCCATCGACGACGAGCTTCCACGTTTTCAAATCGGGCATGCGCGGAATCCAATGGCTGCGCACGAAGAAGAGATCGTTCGGCGTGATGTAGTCGGTGAGCAGCGCGAGCGGCGTCTCCGCGTTCTCGGCGTAGCCGTTCATCTGCAACATTTCTTTGCCCGCGGCGCGGGCGATGATCGGGAACGCGGCAGCGGCGGCGACGAAAGTGCGGCGCGTGATCATGGCGGACCGGAGTTTACGCCTCGCCGAATCGCACTTCCAAAATTGAGCGGTCGCGATTTGCGTCTCGTGCAACTAAATGTCGCTTCCGTTCAATCATTTGATGCACGCCGTGTCGAAAGTGGTCCGCCTTTTGCGGACGAGGCGCCTCGATGTTGAATCGAAGCACCGAATCCTGGCGAGTCATCTGCGACTGTCAACTCCACGCACAACGGGAAGCGACGCTGCTGCGCCGCTCCATGCGCGCGGCGAAGTGGACGGCGAGCCGGATCGGACGTCGCGGCGCCGCCCTTCTCGTCGGCGTCCCCGTGGCCCTCGGCATCTTCAACATGCCCACCGAGGCGATGAACATCTCGTTGCCGAAACTGCGCGATGAGATGCGCGCAGTCGTCAGCTTCTCCAGCGCGAAGCCGCTGCCGGTAATCACGAACCGCGTGCGCGACGAGTTCCTCGACCCGCGTCACACCCAACTCTTCACGCTCGAGCATGCGAAGGAAGAGTTCTTCCGGACGAAGGTGAAGTACGGCTCGATCATCTATCGCGAGGCGCGGCGCAACAACCTGCCGCCGGAGCTCGTGGCCGCGGTGGTGGAAGCGGAGTCGGACTTTCGCGAGAAGCTCGTCTCGCACAGGGATGCGCGCGGGCTGATGCAGATCCTTCCGAGCACCGGCCGCCTGATGGGCGCGGAAAATCTGTTCGATCCCGATGCGAACGTCGCAGCGGGAACGAAGTATCTGCGCTACCTCGTCGATCGCTTTCAGGACGAGCGCATCGCGATCGCCGCGTACAACGCAGGCGAAGGCAACGTCGAACGCTTCGGCGGCGTGCCGCCGTTCCCCGAGACGCAGAACTACCTGCGCCGCGTCGACGCGCGGAAAACGCACTACCGCGAGACGGTGCGCGACGCGTACGTCGCGGAGCTGCGGCTGCGCACCGACAACGTGACGCGCTGAGCTTTCGCGCAGTCCCGCCTCTGCGCGATAGTCGCCGAGGCTTGGCCGAGTGACGCGGCCGGCCGTGCCGGCTATCATCAGAGCCATGCCTGTTGCGCATGGCGACGAGCGCCGCGAGTTCCAGCGCCTTCGTCTCGATCCACCTCTCCCCGCCACGCTCGGCGAATCCGCAGTCACCCTGCTCGACATCGGAGTCCTCGGCGCCCGCATCCATCACGCGTCCTCGCTCGATGAGCATCCGTGCGAGCTGCGCTTCACCCACGGCGCGAACGAGATCGTGTTGCGATGCGAGATCGTGCGCACGTTCGACAGCGAGCATTCGAAGTATCCCGGTACGGAGCTCGAGTCGGGCCTGCGGTTCCTCGCCGCGATCGGCGACTCCGGCGACCACCTGCGCGCAATGCTCGGCGAGCTGGTGAAGGCGCTCATCGCGTCGCGTCCTGCACCGCCGCCCATCGACGAGCAGCCGGTTGATGGCGACAAGACGGTGCGCGGCACGCAGGCGGGCTTCGTCTGCTATCGCCTCGATCCGGACGCTACGTGGAATCGCCGCCCGGTGTTTCTGCCGGAGCAGCCGGCGAGCGGCTTCACCGTCGCACGCTCCGAGGATCGCGCGGAGATGCAGCGGCTCTGCGCTGTGTACGCGGCTTCGGATGACGAAGGGCGGCGGTTGATCCGCCTCTTCGCGGAGCTGAGCGTCAGCGAAGCGATGGAGATTCCGCCGCGGGCGCAGTGACGTCCGCCGTCGGCAGCGTGAAGTAGAAACGCGAGCCGAGGCCGGCTTCGCTCTCCACCCAGATCTTCCCGCCGTGCGCCTCGACGATGCCTTTCGCGATGGGCAGCCCGAGGCCTGCGCCAAGGCGCTCGGTGCGCTTCGCTTGCCAGTAAGGATTGAAGATGTCGTTGAGATGCTCGGGCGGGATGCCCGGCCCGGTATCGGAGATGGTGAACAACACCTCGTTGCCGTCATGCGGCTCGGCGCGAAACGCGATGAGACCGTCCGGCGGCGTGAACTTCATCGCGTTGCCGATCAGATTCTGGAGCACCTGCAGGATGCGATGCCGATCAGCGAAGACTTGCGACGCACCGTTCGCGACCTCGTAGCGGAACGCGATCTGATTCGCCGCCGCCTGCCCTTTGAACAGCTCGTACATCTCGCGCAGCAGCAACTCCACCTCAACCTTCGCCGGTTCGACGGGCAACTGCTTGCCGCCTTCGAGGCGCGTGACGTCGAGGAGATCGGCGATGAGGCGGTTCATCCGCCGCGCCGACATGTCCATCGTCTCCAGCTGCTCCCGCTCCTCGTCGGTCAACCCTTCCGACGTTGCGAGCAGCGCGGAGCCGAGCATCACGGCGCTGAGCGGATTGCGTAGATCGTGGGAAACGATCGCGAGCACTTCTTCGCGCGCGCGGACGGCCTGCTGCGAGTCGAGATAGAGGCGCGCGTTGTCGATCGCGAGCGAGCCGTGGCGGCCGAGCTCCGCGAGCAACGACGCATCGTCTTCCGTGAACGGTTTCGCCGGACGCGATGCGGCGATGAGAATGCCGAGCGTTTCGCTGCGGCTCACGAGCGGAACGGCGACGATCGAGCGTTGTTGCTCCGTGTCCGTCGTTCCGAACATGTACTGCATCAACGCCGGCGCGCTCGTGTACACCTTCGCCTGCCGCTCCTGCATCACGCGCACGACGGCTTCCGGCACCGCGCCGCCCGGCGCGTCGTCGCTCGTCGCGCTTCCCGCCGCCGCGAAGCGCTTCATCCCCCCATCCACCGTCATATCGATCACCGCCGCCTCGGCGAGATTGGGCACGATCAGCTTCGCCAACATGGCGATCGTCTGCTCGTAATCGAGCGATGCGGCGAGCTCCTGGCCAGCGGAGGCGAGATAGGCGGCGCGGCGCTCTTCGCGCTCGGCGGCGGCGCGCGCCGACTTCGCGTCGGCGGCTTCGCGCTCCGCCTCGAGCCGGCGACGCATCGCTTCGCGGGCCAGGAGCCGCATCTGCCTTCCCAGTCCCGCGACGAGCAACGCGGAGGTGAGAGCGAGCAAGGTGAGGATGATCGTCAGCCAGATGTTCAGCAGCTCGGCGGAACGGATCTTCTGCAGCCGTTCCTCGATGCCGCTCTGGATCGCGATCTCCAGATCGGACGCGGCGCCGAGCGATTTCTCGTACGCCGGGTGGCGTTCGTACAGGCGGGTGAGGAAGACTTCCTTCGGCAGCTGACGCTCCATCAGCTCCCCTTCCCGAACGCTCGCGTGCCACTTCGCCATGTTATCGAAGAGGCGGTCGAGGTTCTCGGCGACGTCGGTGCCGAGCGTCGCCCCCCGATCGATCACCCGTTGCCGATTCCCCTCCTCCTCGGAAACGAGGCGCAGATAGTCGTCACGGTAGTTTTTCTGCCCCGTGACCTGCCAGGCGATGATTTTGTCCAGCTCGCTCGAGAGGTTGATCTGGATCTGGTTCGCGCTGCGCCGGGCCGGCTCGGCGTTGCGCGTGATCTCGTTGCGCATCTTTGCCGTGTGCCGGGCGACCGCCAGCGGGAGCACGACCAGCGAGAGGAGGGAGACGATGATGAAGCCCACCGGCAGCACCGTCGTCCAGGTGCTTTCCGGACCGACGCGCCAGATGCTGCGTCGTTCGCCGCCAGGAGGAAGAGGACTCATCGCCAGTTAGCCCGGATTCGCTTTCAATATGCTTGCCTCCGCCAATGGAGGAAACTCTCCGCGCGCCATATACTTCCGGCACATGGGCTCCGACGACCGCAGAGAGTTCCAACGGCTCCGCCTGGCGAAACCGATCCTGGGGCTGATGAACGGCCAGAGCGCGCTCGTGCTCGACATCGGCGTCGCCGGCGCGTTCCTCGAGCATTACGGCACGATGACCGAGGGGGATCGGTTCACGCTCAGCTTCCGTTGGAAGGGGCAGGACGTCGAGTTTCTTTGCGAAGTCGCGCGGTCGGCAATCGTGCGCACGCCGGGCGGCGACGGCCAGAGCTCCGTATCGCACAGCGGCGTGCGCTTCGTCGATGCGATGGGCGAGTCGCGGGAACGGCTGCAGGACATGATGGCGACGTTCGTCGGCAAAGTGCTCGCGGCGCAGAAGGCGAATGCAACCGGCGTGATGACGAGCGGCAGCGGCGACGAGATCCTGGCCCAGCTCGGAGAGGCGCGGCGTCTACGGTCGCGCGGCTTCGTCAGTTATCGGTTGAAGGGGGACGGATGGTGGCGCGTGCCGACGTCTTCGCCGCAACAGCCGCCGGACGGCTTCACCGTCGCTGCCTACGAAGACGAGGAAGAGTTGGAAACGCTCTGCCGCGCCTACGAGGCTTCGGACGAGGAAGGGCGGCGCCTGATCCGCCTCGTATCCGAGCTGAGCGCTCTCTCGGTGCGGAAGCGTTAGTGGACCCGCAATTCAAGCGGATGGTGATCAGCGTGCTGGTCATCGGCGGCACGGTGATGCTGCTGGCCACGACTGCGCTCGTGTTCGCGTTCCGCGGCTACGAGAAACAGACGCAGCGATCGGTGATCGTGATCGGCTTCATGATCGCGTTCATGCTCGCCGTCTGCATGCTGTTCCTCAAGATCTCGATCGAGCATTGAGCTCGGCGAGGATGCGTTCCGTGTCCTGCCCCAGCTCCGGCGCGCCGCTGCGGACCGGCAAGCGCTCACCATCGAGCTTCACCGGATTGCGCACCGTTCGATAACGCCCGATGCGCGCGTGCTCCGTCTCGACGACGAGCGCGCGTCCGGCCTCGCTCTCCAACGCCTCTTTGACGCCTTGCACGAGGGACGCGGGAACCGCAGCGTGTTTGCATCGCTCGACCCATTCGTGCGCCTCGCGTTGGCGGAAGATCGCGTCGAGCAACGCGACGAGCTCCTCACGATGCTGCACGCGTCCCGCATTGGTGCGGAAGCGTTCGTCGCGCGCGAGATCGGCGCGATCGAGGACCTGTTCGCAGAGCTGTTCGTAGTGACGATCGGTTCCGGCGCCCAACGCGAACGCGCGGTCGCTGCCGTGGAAAACCTGATAGGGAACGATCGAGGGATGCGCGTTGCCGTAGCGTTGCGCTTCGTTGCCCCTCATCAACGCGCTTTGGGCGACGTTGACCAACGAGGCGAGCGTGGCGCTGAAGAGGGAGACTTCGATCGACGCGCCTTCTCCCGTGCGCTCGCGCGCGACGAGCGCGGCGCAGACGGCGCCGAACGCGTGATGCGCGGTGAGGACGTCGCTCAACGCGACACCGACTTTCATCGGCTCGCCATCCGCCTCGCCGGTGATCGCCATGAGTCCCGCCCCTGCCTGGGCCAGGAGGTCGTAGCCGGACGTGTTCGCATCGGGAGTGTCGGAGTCGAAGCCGCTGATGGAGCAGTGCACCGCGCGCGGGTTGATCGCGCGGACGTCTCCGAGCAACGCGACGCGTTGCCGCGGGAGGAAGTTGTCGAGCACGATGTCGGCCCGTTCGATCAGTTTCCTCGCGATCTCGCCGTCGGCTTTCAGGTCGAGGGCGAGCGATTCTTTGTTGCGATTGATGCTGAGGAAGTAGGCGCTGACGCCGTCGACGAACGGTGGCCCCCACCGGCGCGTCTCATCACCGCGAAGGGGCTCTTCGACCTTGATGACGCGCGCGCCGGCGTCGGCCAGGAGCTGGGAGCAGAGCGGGCCGGCGAGGACGCGGGTGAAGTCGGCGACGAGGACGCCGTCGAGAGGAAGGTTCGCGCTCAACGGTAGGACTGCTTGAGGGCGTCGAGGTCGGCCATGGTGCGGCGCAGGATGTTGACGACCTTGTGGATCTCAGTGCCGTACTTGCGAAGCTCGACGTCGCAGTCGGTCATGGCGTAGACGGCTTCGTCTTTCTCCAGGCGGTCGCGCTCGAAGCGGAGACGCTCGGTCAGCTCCTCGATCTCGGTGACGAGGATGAAGTTGACGTCTTTCTCTCCCAGATACCGGCCGCACTGCGGGCACCAGATGGAGCGGTCGTCACTCGTCTCGACGAGGTCGACGACGAACTGGCGCTCGCACTGGGGACACTCGAATACTTCCGGCAGTACAGCCTCATCCTTCTGCCGTGATTGTGCCACCGAATAGGGAAGAGGGAGGCGGAATTCACGGCTTGACTAGCCCGTTAGGCGCCGTGTAGCATCCCCGCCCTCGCCCACCTGGGCCCGTGCGATCCTGGGAGATCGTTCAATGGTAGGACAAGCGGCTCTGAACCGCTCAATCGGGGTTCGACTCCCTGTCTCCCAGCCAACCTTTCGAACTCGCCGCGACCACGGACTGACAGTGGATGCTTCCTGGTTGCCGTTTACTTTGCATTCGTCTCGCCGAGCAGATAGGT
>JAFAVZ010000076.1 GCA_019242175.1 Acidobacteriota bacterium | reverse complement strand
CGTCGAGCACGGCGTAGTCGGTGATGATGCGGCTCACGCACGCGACGCCGGTCAGCGGCAGCGTGCACTGCTCGAGGATTTTCTTCTCCCCCTTTTTCGTGACGTGCTCCATCGTCACGATGAGCCGTTTCGCGGAGGCAACGAGGTCCATCGCTCCGCCCATCCCCTTGACCATCGCGCCCGGCACCATCCAGTTCGCGATGTCGCCCGTCTTCGACACTTGCATCGCGCCGAGGATCGAGAGATCGACTTTGCCGCCGCGGATCATCGAGAACGAGTCGGAACTGGAAAAGTACGCAGCGCCGGGCAGCACGGTCACGGTCTGTTTGCCGGCGTTGATGAGATCCGCATCGACCTGGTCGTCGGTAGGAAACGGGCCCAGTCCGAGGATGCCGTTCTCCGACTGGAGGATGACTTCCATGCCTTCCGGAATGCAGTTCGCCACGAGGGTGGGCATCCCGATGCCGAGGTTGACGTAGTAGCCGTCGCGCAGCTCCTGCGCGGCGCGGCGGACGATTTGTTCGCGGGTCAATGGCATGGCGTCAGCCTTTCCTCACCGTGCGCTGCTCGATGCGTTTGATGCGCGGCGCCTGGAGGACGCGGTGCACGAAGATGCCCGGCGTGTGGATGTGATCGGGATCGAGCTCGCCCACTTCGACCAGCTCTTCGACCTCGGCGATGCAGATCTTCCCCGCCGTCGCCGCCATCGGATTGAAATTGCGCGCGGTCTTCCGATAGACGAGATTGCCGAGGCGGTCGCCTTTCCACGCGGCGACGAGCGAGAAGTCGCCGACGATGCCCCGCTCCATCACGTACTGGCGGCCGTCGAACTCCCGCGTCTCCTTGCCGTCGGCGACGATCGTGCCGTAGCCGGCCGGCGTGAAGAACGCCGGGATGCCCGCGCCGCCCGCCCGCATCCGCTCGGCGAGCGTTCCCTGCGGCACGAACTCCACTTCGAGCTCGCCCGCGAGGTATTGCCGTTCGAACTCGGCGTTCTCGCCGACGTACGACGAGACCATCTTGCGGATCTGCCGCGTCTGGAGCAGGAGGCCGAGGCCCCAGTCGTCGACGCCGGCGTTGTTCGAGACGCAGGTGAGGTCTCGGACGCCGAGCTTCACCAGCGCGTTGATGAGATTCTCGGGGATGCCGCAGAGCCCGAACCCGCCCACGACGAGCGTCGAGCCGCCGGCGATGTCCCGGACCGCCTCCTCGGCGGAGCTGACGACCTTATCGATCATGCGCGCGGAAGATACCAGAGGTGCCGGAGGTCAAAGTCGCAGATCGCGAACGTTTGCGCCATCGACGACCTCGACCGGGATCGTCCGCTCCGCGACGTTCACCGCGTACATCCCCGGCTCGAGGTGCGGGATGGCGAAGAGGCCGTTCGCGTCCGTGACTGCGGCGCGCGTCGTCGGCCCGGTGAAAGTGATGCGCTGGCGGGCGATCGGTTCGCCGGTTGCGTCCGCGACGAGATAGCCGCCGAACGACGCCGTATCCGCGGCATCCCGACTCGGGACGGCCACGGCCATCAGGACGATCGCAAGAACGGCGAGCAGCGGACGCACACCCTCAGTACGGCCGTGCCCGCAAATACGTTTCGAGAAAAATGTAGGGCCGGTTCTCCAACCGGCCCAGCATCGACGATTGGGCCGGCTGGAGAGCCGGCCCTACATTTTCGCCCCTGCATTCTCAATGCGTGTGCGTGTGGGCCATCTCGTGTGTGTGGCCCACCGAGCCGCTCTCGATCTGGCGAAGCACGTACCGCGCGATCTCCTCGAAAGCCTTCGCCGCCGGCGCCTCGGGGTCGAGGATCACGATCGGCTCGCCGCTGTCGCCGCCGACGACGACGCGCGCATCGAGCGGCACTTCGCCGAGGAACGGGACGCCAAGCATTTCGGCGGTCTTGCGTCCGCCGCCGTGGCCGAAGATCTCTTCCCTCTCGCCGCAGTGGCGGCAGATGTAGTAGCTCATGTTCTCGACGATGCCGAGGACCGGGACGTTCACCTTGCGGAACATCGCCAGACCTTTGCGCGCGTCGATGAGCGCCACGTCCTGCGGCGTCGTCACGACGACCGCACCGGTGAGCGGCACCTTCTGGGTCAGCGTCAGCTGCGCGTCGCCGGTGCCGGGCGGGAGGTCGATGATCATGAAATCGAGCTCGCCCCACTTCACGTCGGTGAGGAACTGGTCGAGCGCCTTCATCACCATCGGCCCGCGCCAGATCACCGGCGTGTCGGGATCGGTGATGAGACCGAGGGACATCGTCTTGATGCCATGGTTCTCCATCGGCACGATCTTCTCGTCGCGTTCGTCGACCTGCGGCTTCCCCTCGATGCCGAGCATCATCTGCTGCGACGGCCCGTAGATGTCGGCGTCGAGAAGGCCGACGGTGTAGCCGAGGCGGCGGAGGGAGAGCGCGAGATTCGTCGAGACCGTCGACTTCCCGACGCCGCCTTTGCCCGATGCGACAGCGATCTTGAACTTCACGCCGGAGAGGATCTGCTGCGGCGGCTGCGCGCCGGCGGGAAGATGTCCGCCCTGCTGTTGCTGGCCGCCGCGCGGGCCGACTTCGAGGTGGATGCGCACGTCGGTCACGCCTTCGAGTGCGCGAACGGCGGCTTCGGCTTCGCGCGACACCTGCTGGCCGACGCTCGGGTTCTCGGTCTGGATGTGGATCGTGAACGAGACGCGGCTGCCGTCGACGCGCACGTCGCGCACGAATCCGAACGACACGATGTCGCGCGACAGACCCGGAAAGCGGACCTTCTTCAGCGCGTCAAGTACCTGGTCCTGCGAGATCATGCTCTTTCTCCTCTTTGAACCGCTCGAAAGACGTGCGGATGATGTGAATCGCCTCCTCGGCGGAGGAGACGATCTTGATCACGTCCAGGTCGGACGGGCTCACCAGCCCGCGCTCGACCATCGACGAACGGATCCAGTCGATCAGACCGGGCCACATTGTACCGACGAGGATCACCGGATGCTGCCTCATGTGCTTGACCTGCAACAACTGCCAGACCATGAAGAGCTCCAGCGCGGTGCCGATGCCGCCGGGCACGACGATGAACGCCGAGGAGAGTCGGACGAAGTGATGGAGGCGGGAGAAGAAGGTGCGGTGGCGAAAGACCTTGTTGACGAACGGGTTCGCCGCCTCTTCCGTCGGTAGATGGATGGCCAGCCCGAACGAGCGCGCGTGGCTCTCCGTCTGCCCTTCGACGGCGCCCGCGTTCGCGGCTTCCATCAGGCCCGGACCGCCGCCGGTGACGATGTCGACGCCCATCCGGGCCAGCTCGTAGCTGAGCTTCTTGACCTCTTCGTAGATGGGATCGCCGCGTTGGATGCGCGACGAGCCGAAGATCGAGACGCGGTAATGGGAGACGTGCTCGGGCTGGATCTGGTCGAGATCGTTGATCGTCTCCCACAGCTGGTAGATCGCTTTGTCGAGGATGTACGTCGGATCGACCGTCGCACGCGGCTTCTTCGCCTGCGCGTCGCGCAGCTCTTCCAGCTGGGGAGTGGTGGTCTTGCGATCGTCGTCGGCCATCGTTCTCTTGAACGTAGGGCCGGCTCTCCAGCCGGCCCTACGTTCTGTCATCCTCAGTCGCGAAGACGACGAAGGATCTCCCGGCACGTGCGAATCGCCTGCATCAGGAGACCCGTCCCCGTCTTCGCGGGTCAGGATGACAGTGAGCGTCTACTTCACGATCCAAACGTCCTTGGCGAACTCCTTGAGCTTCGCCTCGGCGGCCCGGGCCTCCGGCTCCGATGCGAATTTCACGCGCACCTTGTAGAGCGGGCCTTTGTCGTTCGATCCGCGCTCGACGTACGCGTTGTTGAAGCCGTGCTCGATCAGCTTCGTCGCCAGCGCCTCGGCCGTCTTTTGATCGCCGGTCGAGAGGAGCTGCGCATAGGCGGGCTGGGCGGGCGTGGACGCGACCGCGACCGCGGCGGGTTGGGCGGCGGGCGGCGGCGCGGACGGGGCGGGCGTGGGGGTGGCGGCGGCGGGAGCCGGCGCGGGGGCGGCGGTCGTGGTTTCCTCGACGACGGTCGGCGCGACGCTGGTCGTTTCGGCGCTCGCCGTGGCTGGCGCGGTCGTCGCGGTTTCGTCCGGCGCCTTGAAGTCGTTCTCGGCGACGCCGAGCTCGACGATGCGTCCGCCGTCGGTCTTCTTCGGCAGCACCGAAGCCTCGGTCACGACCGATGGCTCTTTGCGAACGATGAGGCGCTCATCGCCCTGGCCACGGCCGACGATCAGGCCGAACGCGAACGACGCGGCGAGCGACAGTAGCAGCAGCACGAAGGCGAGAAACGCCTGCCCTGCCGTCAGCGAGATCTCGTAGTGGGATTGATCGTCCTGCGACTGCACAGCTTCGGTTCCAGACATGTCACGCCCTCCCTTCACTTCGACGCCGGAGCCGTCGCCGAAGGCGCGGCAGCGTTCCAGTTTGTGTGATAGACGACACCATTGTCAAAATAAACGGCAGAGGCGCCACCGTCGGCTTTCGGGTAGATCCACACGGAGTAAACCCGGTTGTTCTGCACGACCTGCTTGATCCAATCCTCGCGCGGAAGGCCGACGAGGCGACGCACGTCATCCTCTTTCATGTCCTTCTTCACGTTCGCGAACGCCTCCATCGAAACGTAGCGCTTCCGCTCCAACTGCGCGATGCGATCCCTCGCTTCCACGCTCGCCGGGTCGTACTGCAGCGCCTGCTTGTAGTAAGAGAGCGCCGTGTCGTAGCGGGAGAGGATGTTCATGTACTCGTCGCCGATGATCACCTTCTCGTGCGCCATCACCGAGGCGGCACGGGGATCGGCGGTGCGCTTGTAGTAGGCGTCGAGCTTCGTGGAGAACGCCTCGTACAGAGGCTGGAGCTTGCGGTGATTGTCGAGGAGCGTCTCGATGGCCTGCTTGCGGGAGGCGGTGGGAGGCGGAACGGGCTGGGCCTTCCGGTTCGTCTCGACCCACTGATAGTCGGCCATCAGAAGGTTCCACTCCCGTTCGTTCGGCTTCGTCGGCTCGGCGGGAGCCGAGGCGCAGGCGGAGAGCAGGAGGATGCTGCCGAGAAGGATGCTGATCGTCGAACGCATGGACCGCGGTTATTTTACGTCATCTGCGCGGCTCGTACAGCCCTGTGGGCTCGTACAGGCCTGTGGGCTCGTACAGCCCTGTGGGCTCGTATAGCCAGTACCGTTCGTCGCGGACGCCGAAGACCGGCTCGTGCGTCGCGTAAACGAGACGGAAGCCGTTCCGCGCAGGGTCGGGCATCTCGACGTTCAGCAGGAGATGCCAAGGCTTCTCGCGAAAGTACGCACGCGCCAGTTCGACGGCGACCGGGTACGGCGTGTCGAGTGCCCGCTCCATCGTGTGATCCCACGGCAAGTACGTCCCCCACTCGCGCAGGCCGGCGTACCAGAACTTCGTGCCGTCGAGATAAGGCAAGAGCGCCTCGCACTGCGTGAGGTTGTGCGCCGCGATCGGCTCGCGATCGATGCCATGCTCGCGAATGAACAACGCCATCTCGCGCGAGCCGGAGAAGCGCATCGTGATCTCCTGCTGCCACGTGCGCATCGCGACGAGGCAAGAGACGGCGAGCGTCAGATTCAACAGCACGTGCGCAACGCGGTTCTCCAGACCGCCGGCGATCCAGATCGCGAGCAGCACGCCGATCAATAGAAAGCCGGCGTGACGCGGACCGCCGAGCCAGAGGAACACGAACACGAGCAGCAAGCCGCCGATCGATCCGAGCAGCACGAGCAGCGCGGCGGCGTTGCTGCGCAAGGCCCACGCGACGGCGCCGATCACGACGATGCCGGCGATCACACCGAGAGTCTGCGGAAGCGTCGGAAGGAATGCGGTGGCGAGGGCGGTCGGCGTCACGTGGAACGCGTGCAGCGTCGCGATGCGTTGCCCGCCCGGCAACGGCCGCACCTGGAAAAACATCGCGACGACGCCCGCGAGCACAATGGCGAACGTCTTCCACTCCCGCCGTTCGAGCACGAACACGGCCGCGAGTACCGAAGCGAGGACGAACGCCTGCGCGTTGACGTTCATCGCCAGCGCGAGCAGCAGCGCATAGGCAATCGGCCTTTCGTTGCGTCGCGGATGAAACGCCGCCGCCGCGAACAGCAACGCGATCGACAGCGCATAAGGACGCGCGATCGCGGAGTACTCGAAGCCGAGGTAGTACGAGAAGAGGACCAGCAGCTTCGTGGTGCGCGAGAACGGCGCGAAGAAGAGCACGAGCGTCGCGGCGGCGATCGCGAACAGCGCGTTGAGCATCGTCTGCGACGCATACGGCAATCCGCTCTTCGCCAGCGGCGTCACGAGCGCGTACCAGGGGATCGGGAACCCTCCGTAATGCGCGCGTTGCGCGATCTCACCGAAGCTGCCGTCCCGGGTGAGCAGCCACGAGTCCGCCTCGTCGCGCCACGGCTCGTGATGCGCGGCCACGATGGCGACGACCGCGACGTAGAGCAGCAACACGCCGAGGGCGAAACGGCGGTTCATCGGCGTTTCAGCGTCGCCGCAATCTTCACCACCTCGGCATCCAGGGCCCCGCCGAACTCCCGTCGCACTTCGAAGATCCAGCCCGTGAGCAACTCGTTGAGGACGATCAAAACGATCGCCTCTCGATCCTCGGAGCCGGAGGCGACGAGGTTGTTCAGCAGCTGGTCGATGTCGATGCGCGACTCGTTCACGAGGCTCATGCCGGAGAGGTACGGCAGGATGTCCGGCGAGAGATGGAGCACCACGCGGTCGACGAAGTCATACACGTGGTCGCCGATCTTCTGGAAGACGAGGCGGAAAATCTTCTCGAAGACGGTGTTGTAACGCTCCACCGCCCCTTCCATCTCGTACTCGCTCTCCAGCGCCGCCCGTTTCTCCTCGACCTCTGCGCCTTCGGCGTCCTGAATCAGGTTGATGGCGAGCAAGCCCCAGATCGTGCGGCACGTGGAGAAGTTGGAGAGATAGCTGCGCGAGCAGAGCGTCTGCACCGACTGCGGCCCGTCGGCGAGGAGCGAAAGCACGTGCGCCTCTTCGTCGGACAGCTCGAGGTGATAGCTGCGCATGTCGGCGCCGGACGCGGCTTCGAGCAGGCGGCTGACGCGCATGATGCCGCGCATGATCAACGACCAGTAGTCGATCGCGCGCACCCCGTCGAGGATGAGGCGCTCCGTGGAGAGCGGCAGCGAGATGATGCCGTCCGGCAGCTCGCTCGTGAACTCGATCGTGTAGTTGCCGACTCGATACGCGAGCGCGTGCAGGATGATCGCGCTCGCCTGCCGCTCCGTCGCCGGCAGCAATTCGTCCGGCTGCAGATAGCCGAGCTCGCAGAGCAACGCGCCCATGCGCCGGGAGACGACGACGCGATCCATCGCCGTGTCGTACTGCTCGATGCTCAGCTCTCCGGACCGCAGGAGGACTTCCGCGAGACCGGTATCAGGATCGGTCGAGGAAGCAAAGATGATCTTCCCCTCGTGGAAGTAGATGACGTCGCTGCGGTCGGCGGATTCGAGCGAGACGATCGCCGTCTCGGAGCCGCGGATCACGGAGCGGAAGAGGTCCGGGACGGTGGTATCGGCCAGGTTGCCCTGGATGGAAAGGCCTTCGGACATGGTGACAGTGTACGAGATGACGCGGGGCCGGCTCTCCAGCCGGCCGTCATCGATGCTGGGCCGGCTGGAGAGCCGGCCCTACGTTATCCGACCGGCTTCGTCGCATCCTCGACCGTGGCCAGACCGACGGCGTTCTTCGTCGTCGATTTCACCCGGTACATCGCCGCATCCGCCTGGCGAATCAGGTCTTCCTTCGTCAGGGCGTGCGTCGGATACGTGGCGATGCCGAAGCTGGCGGTGATCGAGATCTCGACGTCCGCATCGAGGCGGAACGGCTGCGCGGTCATCGCCTTCCGCACCCGGTTCGCCACGGCCACGGCCTGATCGGGATCGGTCGACGGCAGGATGATGCAGAACTCGTCGCCGCCGAAGCGCACCACTTTGTCGATCGTCCGGACCGCGGTGAGGATCCGTTTCGCTACCTCCTGGAGAGTGCGCGAGCCGGTCAGATGGCCATAGAAGTTGTTCACCATCTTCAGGTCGTCGAGGTCGAGGAAGATGATGGAGAAGACCGCGCCGTAGCGGCGGGAGCGCTCCATCTCTTCGTCGAGATAGGACTCGAAGAAGCGGCGGTTGAAGGCCTTGGTCAGATCGTCGCGCATGGCCAGATCGCGGCTGCGCGTCATCTGATAGATGTTGCCGAGGACGCGCGTGACCTGAGTGAGGTAGCGGGTGACGTTGTGCGTCGTCTCGCTGTCGATCGAGTCGTCGGGCTCCAGCGGCACCTTGATCACGCCGATGAGGTCCTGGTCGGACTGGAGCGGCATCACGATCATCCCCCGCTGGTCGTCGCCGCGTTCGAGGGCGAAGAACTCGCCGGAGGAGAGCGCGCGTTGCAGCACGTCTGGCGGCACGCCGGGGAGGAATTCCCCCGTCTCGCGGTGCGCGGAGTCGTTGCTGAAGCTCACCGTGTAGCGCTCGAGGCGCGGATCGTGGAGGAACAGCGTGCCGCGGGTGAGGCCGAGGATGTTGAGGACGGAACGGGTGATGCGCTCGGAGACGGCGTCCGCCTCGAGCATCGCCATCAGCTCCTGAATCTGGGTCAGATAGCCGACTTCCTGCTCCAGCCGGGAGGCGTGAACCGCGGTGTCGGCGAGGTCGCACGCGAACTCCAGAACGGCGGCCGGCTGGGCCAGGAACGCGTTGCGCATGATGCAAAGTTCGCCGTCGCGACGCTGATGCTCGGTCGGTCCCGCGGTGAGGATGACCCGGACCATGCTGCGCCGGGGCGGCGACTCGAGCAAGGCGTGCGCATCGGTGTCGATCACGATCACCCGCGCCCCGTCGCGCGCCTCGCCCTGGGACAGAAACGTCCAACCCGGGCACCGCTCGCGAAGGAGCGTCTCCAGCTCGCCGCCGGAGGCGTAGAGGCCGATGCTCTGCCGAGTCATGGCGCTAAGTAGTTGATTCTACAATCAGTCGATAATCAGACGATGAAAATCGCTCAGGTGGTCCTGCCCGGGGCTTCCGCGTACGAGAGAAAATCGCAGCGGATCGACCTCGCCCTCCTCGTTCCCGACCACGAAGTGCTGGTCGTGACCGAGCCGCTGGAGGTGCGCGGCAGCGGTGCGGACGTCGCTCACATCTACGGCCCGCCCACCCTCCCCGCCCCGCAGTTTCAGCGATTTACGACGCCTTACGTCGCGAACGGCGCGATGCCCCGCCGCCGATTCGCGCTTCGCCGCCCGCCCGAGCCGGCCTACGTCGTGACACCCGTCCCCGAAACGGAAAACGATCTGCTCCCCGAGGCCGTCGAAGAAACGTACTTCGAGACGCCGTTTCCGACGCCCGGACATTCCACCATCGGTAGTTTCGCCCGGCCGAGCGTGGAAAATATCGTCGAGCAGACCATGGCCCGCATCGACCGCTTCCGCAATGACGTCATCTGGAACGTCTTCGAAACACCGCCGAGGGCCGAGCAGATGGCGGCCATCGACGTCTGGGTCGATCCCGCCCTGGGCGAGGACGACTTCGACGGCTTCACGGCCGAGGCGCTCGTGTCGGGGCGGGTGGTGGTGGCGTCGCGGACGATCATCAACTTGCATCGGACGGAAAAAGGGCGCACCGCTTTCCTCGTGCCGCCGAACGATCCGAATGAAGCTACTCATGCGATACTAGCCGCCCTGTTCAAGCCAGAGCTTTCCGGGTCCAAAGTGGAGGGAGCGAAGCAAACGCAGTCGAAGTTCCGGCCGCGCCAACGCCTGCGCGTCCTCGCCGCCATCTACGGAAATCTGGTGCGCCAGGAACCTCGATCACAACGGTCATGACCTCGCTCCTCGACGATCTGGCAGTCCCCCAACGCCGCGCCCTCGACCTCGTGAAAGAGGTGGCGGTCGACAAGTCCTGCCGGCCGTTCCTCGTCGGCGGCCCGGTGCGCGACCTGATGCTCGGCCGCCACGCGATCGACATCGACCTCACCCTGGAGACGGACAGCTCGACGCTCGCCCGCGCGTTGGCCAAGCGCATCAACGGCCGCGTCCGCTCATTTCCCCAGTTCCTCACCTACAAAGTCACGGCCGAACAGCTTCCGGAGATCGACATTGCGACGGCGCGCAAGGAGCGTTACCGCTCGCCCGGCGCGCTCCCGACCGTCACCGCCGGCCGCCTGAAGGACGACCTGCTCCGCCGCGACTTCTCCATCAACGCCATCGCCCTCGACGTCCTCGGCGGAGCTCTGCACGACCCGACGAACGGCGAGGCGGACCTCCGGGCGCGCCTCGTGCGCGTGCTCCACGACCGCAGCTTCATCGACGACCCGACGCGGATCTTCCGCGCCATCCGTCTCGCCACCCGTCTCGGCTTCGCGCTCGAGCCGCATACCGCGGAACTGATGCGCGGCGCGATCCGCGCGGACGGCCTGGCGACGATCTCCCGCGAGCGCATCTGGCGCGAGCTGTTCCTGGCGATGGAGGAAGCGGACGCGCCTCACGTGCTCTTCGCGCTGCGCGACGAAGGAGCGCTCGACGTGCTCTTCGGCCCGCACCGCGACGATCCGATCCTGCTGGAACGCCTCGAAGCATTCCAGCGCCGGATCGCCGCAAATCCCGATCTCGACCGCGAGGTGATGTACGCCGCCGCGATGCTCACCGGCAACGCGACCCCGATCGAGCTCGAAGGCTCCGGCTTCTCCCAGAAACGCGCCCGTAACGTGGTGCAGATCGCAAACGAGCTCCCCCGCTTTTCCGACGCTCTGGCCGAGGCAACGACGGACCATCAACGGTTCCGGATTTTCAAGAGTGCGTCCCCCGAGATGCTCCAGGTGATCAGCGCGATGCACCCCGCGCACGCCGAGCATACTGCCCGCTTCCAGGAGTACCGCGACTTCAAGCTCCCCCTGCGCGGAACCGACCTCGAAGTCCCCGCCGGCCCCCACATCGCCCGCGCTCTGGAACAGACGCGCGAAGCCGTGTTCACCGGCGAGTGCACGCCAGAAGACGCCCGCGCGTTTGCCCGGGAATTGGCGATGCAGTACTTTGGAGAGGCACGAATTGAGAATTGAGAATTGAGAATTGAGAATTGGAAATCGCTGCGTGACCGATTGATCGCGATCACAGCTTTCTCAATTCTCAATTCTCAATTCTCAATTCTGCTCGCGCAGACGAGCAGCACTCACGACATCACCCAAGTCGCCCCCGCTCCCACCAATGGCGCCATCGCCATCCCTTTGCCCGAGGCGCAGCAGCGGCGGTTGAAAAAGTATGAGATCCCCGAGCTCGTTGGGGCGCAGCAGGCGGTGGGCTCGCAGCTCATCGACGGGCGGTTGCCGAAGCCGATGCTGGACTACGCGATCCGCAATGGCGCGCTCGATCAGCGCATCTCGTTTTTCGAGGGCGATCTGGTCGTCGTCAGCATGGGCGGCGCGGGGGGTGGCACGATTCGCAAGCGGCTCATCCTGCCCGCTGATGCGGTCAAGTCGTACTTGCGTTCGGGCAGCGTCGTGCGTTCGGTGCGGGCGGATTCGCTGACGCGGCCGGTGAGCGGGCGGATGGCCAGGCTGCGTGTGTATGAGAACGGTGTCGCGAACGAGCGGGTCTTCGATCCGGTCGGGAGTCTGCCCAAGCCGTTGGCGGACGTCGTAGGGCCGCTCGGCGATCTGCTGCGCGCGATCTCCGAGGATCGGACGGTTTCGAGCAGCGTGGCGAATTACGAGCCGAAGGTCGGGGACGAGCTGGTCGGCGACGATGCGAAAACGTATCGCGTCGAGCGCATCGTGCCGGAGAGCGGCGTCGTCCTGCTGCGGTGCCTCAGCCAGCCGACGACGATCTACGTCTCGAAGAAAGACCTCTACAACTACTTCGTCGGAGCGCGGGCGCAATAGATGAGCGGCCGCGGACTGCGCATCACGGCCGGCTCGCTGCGGGGCCGGAAAGTGCCCGTCCCCCCGGGCGACGTCCGTCCCACTTCCGAGCGCGCGCGGCAGGGGTACTTCAAC
>JAFAVZ010000046.1 GCA_019242175.1 Acidobacteriota bacterium | reverse complement strand
TGATCCCGCTGTTCCTACAGGTCAGTGCATTTGGCTGGCTGAATAGCTACAAAGGGCTGATCGTCCCCACCATTTACACGACCTTCGGCATCTTCATCATGCGCCAGTTCATCGAGGGCATCCCTGGTGAGCTGCTCGAAGCGGCACGCATCGACGGCGCGTCAGAACTCTGGATCTACGCGCGGATTATCCTGCCACTTTCGACATCAGCGCTCGCGATCCTGGGCCTGTTGCATTTCTTCGCCATCTGGGATTCGTTTCTGTGGCCGCTTTCGATCATCAGTCAGCCGAGCCTGCGGACGCTGCCAGTTGCCGTCGCTGGCCTCAACTCGGAACGCGGGGCGCGGTATGACCTGCAACTCGCCGCTTCTGTGCTCACAAACCTGCCGGTCCTGGTGATCTACTTCTTCGCACAGCGCAGGCTTAGCCGTGGTATCGCCCTCACGGGCTCGAAGATGTAAGTGGAGGATGTCTATACGATTGAGCAGAGTGCGTCATCCATCGTCCGCCCACCGCAGCGTTAGCAGCGGTGTCGGCGGATAGATTCAAAAGCTCGTCCCTGTCGAGATCCATCTTCGAGGAGGAATATCATGGACGGTCACAAGCCCGGCAAGGGTGTCTCACGTCGCACATTTTTGCGCACATCGGCCGCCACGCTCAGTGGCGCTGCCGCCACCTGGCTGCTGGCAAGCTGCGGCGCCCCGGCGACCGTATCCGAAGCGCCCGCATCACAAACCGCCGCCGCGTCGACAGCACCGACCACTGCGTCGACCGAACCGACCGCGGCCCCGACAGTCGAGCCGACCCCCGCCCCGACTGTTGGCGCGATCAACACCGGCGCGAAGATCAATCTGCGCTTCTGGCATATGGACTACGCGCCCCATAACCAGAGCTTCGACGCGCTGGCGAAGGCGTTCCAGAAGGAGTTCCCCGACATCGGCATCACCCGCGAGCCGCAACCACAGGCCGAGCATGTCGCCAAATATCAGCAGGGATTTGTTTCAGGCACACAGCCCGATCTGATCGCGATTCACGGTGGCGCCGCCGCGCTCTTCGTCCAATCCGGCGTCCTCGCTCCCTTGGATGGCGCGGCCTTCCAGTCCGGCGAGATGGAGAAGCTGTTCTTTCCAGCCCTGTTGGAGGCCTACCAGGCGAACGGGCATATCTATGGCGTGCCGCTGGCCAACAATACGCCTGGCATCGGCTTCATCATCAACCTCGATCACTTCGAGGAAGCCAAGGTCGATATTCCCGAACAGTTCGCGTCGTGGGATGCCGTGTGGGAAACCGCCCAGAAACTGACCAAGAAGGACGGCTCAGGCAAGATCATTCGCGCGGGCATGAATGTGCGCGAAGGACACCAGCTTCAATATGTCTGCGGCATGATGCTCGAGCAGGGCGCACAGTATTTCGATCCCGCAAGCGGGAAGTTCTCCTTCAATAGCGATGCGGGCCACGCCGCGATCAAGGTCCTGACCGACGCCGTCGCCAAGCTCAAGGTCGACTCGCCCGATATTCCGCCTGCGTTCGATTCACTCGCGAACGGCCTGTCCTCGATGGGCATGATCTGGATCGACTATATTCCGTACGCCAAGTCGCAGTTCCCTGATAAGCACTATGGCTTCATCGTGCGCCCGCCCTATGCCGGCAAGGACTTGCTCGTCTCATCCGAAGGTCCATGGGGCGTGCAGGTCACGGCGGCGAGCAAGCAGCAGCAAGCCGCGATGGAGTTCATGAAGTTCCTGGCGCGCGAGGAGAACCTGCGCGCGTGGTATCAGCAGCAGAACGCACTGCCAAGCTCGCCCGCGCTGGTCAACGATCCCTACTTCAAGAGCAACGACAGCCGCTGGGTGCGCAAGGCGCTTGAAACGATGCCCGGCTGGCGCAATGAAGGCCCATTCCCGATCTGGAAGATGAACTCCGACATCTCCTGGCCGATTCTGGAGAAAGCAATTCTCGGCTCGCAGACGGTCGAGTCGGCAGCCAAGCAGATCGACGACGAGGGCACCGCGATGGTCGCCGAGTTCAGGTCGCAGGTCCAGGATCTCAAGAGCTAAGAGACTGCATAGGAGGGAAGTGGTGCGCTCCTCGCCTCGCATGAGTAGAGCATCTGAGGTGGGTTTTCTCCCCGGCTGCGGTGGAGAGAAAACCTACCTCAGACACCAAATACATGGGCTTTGAGGGCTTCATAAACTGTCCCTAAGGCGCAGCCGGTTCGACATACACTAATGGAGTAACCAATCCGATGGAGCAGTGGTTTCAA
>JAFAVZ010000340.1 GCA_019242175.1 Acidobacteriota bacterium | reverse complement strand
CCGGCTGGGGCACCGAGCCGAACGAGGAAGCGCTGCGAGCCCATCCGCCGAAGACGGCAGGCGGTCTGCTGAACTATGGCCGCAAGATCTCTTGAGCCAATCAGCGCTCTGCTAGTTGGTGCGCGGCGACACAGGCGCGTGCGGCACCGACAGCTTGGTCAGCTGGGTCGGTCCCACGACGGAGTAGCTCGCGACCGCGGCCACACCCGACATCAAGAGCAGCGTGCCGTACACCAGCACCATGCCGCGAAGCCATTTGCGGTAAACCGTGCGCTCCTCCGGAGTCGAATCGCGAAATTTTTGCGCGGTCAACCCGTTGGAACAGTGACCAGCGTCGTCTCCTGATGTGAACATGTCAGCCTCATCCTGTTGGTTCGTCTTCCTACGAAGAACAGTTGTTCATGGCTCGCCCCGCGGCGGGGGCGAGCGTCGGTGATGTGAAGCGGTCTGCTGAAGTTGAGCGCGTTATGGAAACACGGTCGTGTTGGCGAAGTCGGCAACTTCCGTGCCCGGGCCGCCCGATGCCAGATAGATCGCAATCAATGCGACGATCGCGAAAATCGAATACCCCAGCAGGATCGCCGTATCGTGACTGCGTTCATCACTCTTGGTCGCGCTCAGCCGAACCTGTTGTGCGAGTGCCATCTCAAATCTCCTTCAATAATGACCTTGGGATACAACCGCCAAAAACGCGGCGCGCTGAATGCTTACGCTCCCTGAAATTACGCTTTGGCAATGTCGTCGACTGTGAATTTCATCACACACACCAATACGTGAGACGACACGCGGCGAACCTGATAGCGAAACCGGCTTTCAGTTTTGCGACACCTCCATCACACACACGCAATTGATGTTGATCGCTGCACGATCCGGCTTCGAATGTGATTTGGCAAAATGCGTGCCAGCGAGCTGTCGTTGAAAGCGCTCGCGAATTCTAATGGCGAATCATCCCACGCACCGAGACGGTGCGTCCTTGTGAAGCAGTTCGCTCAAATTTGGCGCAGGCCCTTACACCTTGAACAGCTTGGCATAACGCGCCTTGATGTCCTCGCTCTGCGCCAGCACGGCCGCAGGATCGGACTTCAACAGCTTGAGCGCCGACAGCGGTAGCCGGCCCGGCTTGTCCTTGACGAGGCCATGGAAAGAATGATGTGCGTACTCGTCGACAAGCAATTGCTGGCCTTCCAGGCTGAGAAAGTAGCTCTGGAACAGCCGCGCCGCGTTGGGATTGGGCGCATTCTTGAACACACCGGAAGGAACGATGATCAGCGGTGAGCCTTCGCTCGGGTAGACCACTTCGACCGGCTTGCCCTGCTCCTTCAACAGCGCAAGATTATAGTCGTTGCCATCGGCCATCACGGCGCGCTCGCCGAGCAGAAGCTTCTTGGGCGGATCGGCCGCCGACTGTACTTGCAGGATCTTCTGCTGCGCGAGTCTTTCAAAGAATTGCCAACCGAGTTCGCGCGACAGCACGAAGGTTGCGGTCATGATCGCGCCGCTATAGCCGGGATGCGCCTTGACGATCTTGCCCTGCCACTTCGGATCGAGCAGATCGGCATAGCCCTTCGGCGCGTCCTCCGGTTTCACCAGCGTGGTGTTGTAGCCGATGACCTCCATCCACGCGCATGAGGTTGCCCATAGCCCGTCCGGATCGAACTGGTCGGCCGGAAAGTGCTTGGCGACATCGTCCGGAAGATAGGGGGCGAGCCAGTCCTTCGACTTCCAGTCGAGATAATGCGCGGGATCGGTCGAATTGGCGACGTCGACGGCGTTGATGCCGCTGCCCTGCTCCTGCGCGATGCGCTGATAAATCCGCTCGGCGCCGGAACGTTCGACACGCACGGCTATGCCGGAATATTTGGCCTCGAAGGCCTTGGCGAGCCGCTCGGCGACATTGAGCTCCAGCGCCGAATAATAGGAGATCTTGCCCTCCTTGCGCGCGGCCTCGATCAGCTCCGGGGTGACGCTGGACGGCGGCGGAGCAGCCGCCCTGACCGGCTCGGCGAACAGCGTCCCGGCTG